>PDTB01000029.1 GCA_002748665.1 Dethiosulfovibrio peptidovorans
CCAAGCATAAGCCTTTCTACAGATACCTTCGTACCACTTGCATGTGTTAAGCACGCCGCCAGCGTTCGTCCTGAGCCAGGATCAAACTCTCCATTAATTTTATGAGCCTTGCTCTCGTCATACGCTGTATTCTCTTTTCAAGGTGCATGTCGTCTCTCGACGACCAGGACACTATACCATCACCAGTGAGGTGCCGCAACCCCCCCTGAAGAGTCCTTCTTCCACATCCGTACCATGGGCCGCTTCAACAAGGTGTTATAATTCTGTGGACCGTCTCGATTGACATCGTTTGTAAGGGAGTGTGATCCATGTTTCGACGGGGAAAAAAATCACCTCGCCCCCGCTTCTCCAAGTGGTCTTTCCTGGGATTGTTTCTTTTTTTATTCATAGTGGTCGTTATCGCTCTCGGTTCCATCGCTACAGCCGTTATGGTCTCAAAGCTCGCTCGGGATCTTCCAACCGACGATGAGATCCTGACCTACCGGGCCAACGAAGCCAGCGTCGTCTACGACCGAAACGGAAAGCTGATCACCAAGCTGTACCTTGAGAATCGCCGTCCAGTAGAGCTCAAGGACATATCCCGATGGATGATTATGTCCACCCTGGCAGCGGAGGATTCGTCCTTTTACACTCACCACGGCGTTCGTCCCCTCGCTATCCTGCGGTCTCTCTTTACCGGCGCTGGAGGACACGGTGCCAGCACCATCACCCAACAACTGGCTCGAAACCTGTTTCTCTCAAGGGAACAAACTCTGCTGCGAAAGGGTAAGGAGGCTATCCTCGCTTTTCGTATCGAGCAGCTCTACAGCAAGGATAAGATCCTGGAGACGTACCTGAACGCTATCTACTTCGGTCACGGTGCCTGGGGGATCGGTGCCGCCGCTCAAGCGTATTTTCAAAAAACTCCTGCGGAGCTCTCTTTATCCGAGGCGTCCGTTTTGGCGGGGCTTGTCGCAGCACCTGAACGGTACTCACCCATCAGAAGCATGGCAAAGGCGAAGGCCCGCCAGGGCTATGTCCTTCAACGTCTGGCAACTCTCGGCTGGATCACGGACACACAGTTGAAAGAGGCCCAAAATAAAAAACTCTCTCTGAACACCACGACGGTGAAAAACGTTCTGAACGTGAACAGGGCTCCATATTTCGTGAGCCACATTCTCTTCAAACGCCTTCTGCCCCGATACGGTCGAGATCGGGTGTATTCGTCGGGACTCCGTATCTACACGACCTTGGATCTGAACCTTCAGGAGGCCGCCGAGCAGGCAATTCAAGAGCTTAAACCCGAAGGGGCTATCGTCGCATTGGACCCTGAGACCGGAGAAATTCTCGCTCTGGTCGGCGGAAAGGATTTTGACGTAAGCAAGTTTAACAGGGCAACGCAAGCCCACCGTCAACCGGGGTCGTCGTTCAAGCCCATCCTCTACACAGCGGCTCTGGAGTCGGGCTACATGCCGACGGATCACATCCTCGATAAACCTCTGACCTACGAGATAAAAAACAGTCCCACCCCGATCTGGTCTCCAGGGAACTACAGCGGGAAATACGTCGGCGAAGAGCCTTTGTTCATGGCTCTGACTCACTCCCACAACACGCCGGCGGTTCGACTGACCGAGTTGGTCGGCCCGGAAGGGGTGCTGAACATGGCCCGACGAATGGGCATCACGTCGCCTCATATCACCGCGACGCTGTCTATCGGACTGGGCGTCGCGAGCGTCACTCCTCTGGAGATGGCAACCGTCTATTCGGTTTTCGCGAACAACGGCCGAAGAGTGATACCGTTCTCCATTCGCAAGGTAGAGGAAAAATCAGGGAAGGTTCTCGAGAGCCACTCTCCACGGACCCAGCAGGCTATAGAGCCAGACATCGCTGTGGTCGTGAGGTCCATGCTGATAGACGTTGTTCGTGCGGGTACGGGGCGTCGAGCTGCTATGAAGGGATACGAGGTCTTCGGCAAGACGGGGACCACCAACGAGTACAGTGACGCCTGGTTCGCCGGAGGAATCCCCGGGCTGGTGGCGGTGGTATACGCCGGAAATGACGACCATAAACCCCTGGGGCGCTCCGCTACAGGCAGTCGAATCGCTCTGCCGATATGGAGTGCTTTTATGAAAAAGGCAATTGCCCTCAGGACGTATTCATCATCCTTTCAGATTCCTCAGGAAGTCGATCTCGTCTCGGTGCAGGTCTGTCGAAAGTCTGGCTTTCTCAAAACGGGGGGGTGTAGCTCAGCGGCGTTGTACCTTCCTAAGAACCGAGCACCGGCGACCACCTGTCCACTTCACGGTGGTTCAGCGACCCTGGCCATGGAGGATCCCAACTGCCCCAGACTCCTTCTCCTGCCACAGGACGAGCAGCTTGCCGCTGGACAGTTCACCCTGCCGGGAGTTCCTCCCGCTCAGCCGGACATCCCGGTAGCTCCGCCGATCACGGCACCACCAGTTAATCCGTACGCCCATGTGGAGGAGACTCCCGAGGTCATTGAGGAGCGATACCAACAGTTGTTGAAACAATACGGCCTGTCCGATTGACGAAGGAATGACACAATAAGATGAGGATCAGGAGGAGCCGCCCCGAGTCGGAACGGCTCCTTTCTTTCTTGATCTTATGTGGTTCTTCAGCGCCTCAGAAAAACCAGAAAACCCGCCTCTCGGCGGGTTTTCAAGTCGATACACAATATTTTTGCTTGATGGTGCGGAGGGGGAGACTCGAACTCCCACAGGCTATGCCCACAAGATCCTTAGTCTTGCGCGTCTACCAGTTCCGCCACCCCCGCATCAAGACAAGGGGTATTATACCGAGGCAATGATCACCAGTCAACCCCTTGAACGAGAGTGGATCAGCGACGGCGTTCCCTGATTCGGGCAGATTTGCCGCTTCTCTTTCTGAGGTAGTACAACTTGGCCCGGCGAACACGGCCATGACGGAGGACCTCAATTTTCTCCACGCTGGGACAGTGCAGAGGAAAGATTCGCTCCACACCGATACCACTGGAGACTTTACGAATTGTGAAGGTCTCGCTCAGGCCACCGTGTTTCCTGGCGATAACCACGCCCTCAAACATCTGGATACGCTCACGGGCACCCTCCCGAACTCGAACGTGGACCTTCACCGTGTCCCCAGAACGAAAAGCGGGGACGTCCTGTTTCATGTATTTCTGTTCTACTAAATTTACTCTGGGATCCATCATGATATACCCTCCCTGTCATGCAGGTTCTACGAATTTCATCGCCATCCAAAGAAGCGATCCAGTACGACCGAAACGGCGTTCTGTATCGGAAGAGCGGATCGATCACGATCATCTCCCGAGACAGGGCACATGGTCACATCACACGCATATTCTCCTCCGTCGCCAAAGGCAAAGACCGGCGGGCGACGGAGATGTAATACCTGTCTTTTTGCCTCGAGCCAGGAAATCCAACGGGATTCGTCCTGATCCTCGAGGCCAACGACAAACGGTCTCTGCCCCTCCCGGGAGGTTATCCACTGGGTCGCTCGATGAATCGACGGGAACAATTTGACGACGTCATCCATCCCGTTGGGACGAACGAGTGCTCGGAGCCGCTCCCTATCGTCCCGATCGGATACCGGCATCAGAAGCCGATCAACGCCGTATGCCCGACAGGCATCAACCACCACCGCAAGCTCACAGCCCCTGGGATTTTCCCTGGGATACCAGAGCACGTACGCTCCGGTATCCAGATATCGCATCAGGCTAGCTCGACTGAGCAGGTCGGGACGACGACTCAGGGTCCGCTCTACAGACCGGTGGCGTCGCCATTGTTCGATCGATCCGTCATCGCCCGAGAGAAGGACCGGCGGAACGTCCTGATCTCTCCACCTGGCCGGCCGGGTGAAATGAGGAGTGTCCAGCATCCCGTGATAAAAGGAATCCTCCACCACAGAGCGCTCCTTACCCACGACACCAGGGATAAGCCGAGAGACGGCGTCAATCACCACCATGGCCGGCAGCTCACCACCCGTCAGGACGTAGTCACCGATGGAAAGCTCCAGATCCACCCTCGAGTGGATCAATCGCTCGTCCACGCCCTCATAGTGCCCACAGATCATCACAAGATGCTCTCTCGTAGAGAGGGACTCGACGATCTCCTGGGTCATGGTGACACCCTGAGGACTGGGATACACTACGTACAGCCCTTCTCCCAGGTCATCCAGAGCTTTCGCCAGGGGCTCGGCCATGAGGACCATGCCACCGCCACCAAAGGCGTAGTCGTCGATCTTACGGTAGTCTCCCTCGCCGTAGTTCCGAAGGTCGATCACCGAGACCTGAAGCAGCTTATTTTTTACCGCCCGTCCCACGATGCTCGTATCAAGGAACGCCCGAAAGAAATCAGGAAAGGCGGTGATGACCGTTATCTTCATAGATCCATAAGTTCCCGAATCTGGCTGACCGTGATGGTTTTTTCGTTCAGGTCTACCGACGACACGTACCGACGAACCGCCGGGATACCGAAGTCCGCACCTTCGGGACGACGAACCATGTAGACATCGGAGGCACCTGTTGCCAAGACATCCACGAGCTCGCCCACGACCAGCCCAGTCTCCTCCTCGACCACCGAAAGCCCGACGAGATCGTCGATCCAATAATCACCCGGAGGCAGTTGAGGTCGATCAGCCTTGGAGACCTTGACGATCATGCCCCGAAGAGCCTGAGCCTGATCCCGATCGGAGATGTCGCCCGAAATTACGAGGACATCCCCCTTATCGGGCCGAAAACGAACCGATAAAACGGAAACCCGACGGCAGTAATCCCCCGAAGAGTCGTACAGATCAAGACTGTCCATCGTCTTGAATCGATCAGGAAAATCGGTAAGAGGAATAACTCGAAATGCCCCCCTCACCCCATGAGCAGAAGCTATCCGGCCTACATCCACCAGGCCGTCGAGATCCATGACTAGGCTCGATCCTCCCGAACGTCGACGACTACCCGATCTCCCGACTTGACAGCCGAGGCCCGAACGACCTGCCGGATAGCGTTGATGGTCGCTCCACGCCGTCCAATCATTCGTCCGATGTCTCCATCGGCGACGTCTATCAGGATCTTGACGATGCCCTCCTGGTCCTCGCTGGAGGAAATCTGAACGGCTTCCGGATCGTTCACCAGAGCCTTTGCGACGTATCGAACCAGCTCAACGTAATCAGCCACAGCTACTGGTCCTTGCCCTTACTCTCAACGAACCGCTCCCATACACCGTCTTTCTTGAGCAATCCTTTAGCCGTATCCGAGGGAAGAGCGCCCTGCATCAACCATTTCACCGTTTTGTCTCCGTCGATCTGCAACGCTTTAGACATTGGGTTGTAGGTCCCCAACTGCTCGATAAAACGGCCGTCCCTGGGAGAGCGGGAGTCGGCCACGACCAGACGATAGAAGGGAGCCTTTTTCCGCCCGTGACGAGCGAGACGAATGCGTACTGCCATGTTTCGAAACACCTCCTGAATATATGCATATCTTATACAACGCTCACAGCCGGACATCGCCGGCAGCTTGCCCTTTTTGAGTTCCGCCTCAAAGACACATCTCAACGGAACATGTTGCCGAGACCCTTGAACTTGGGCATCTGGAATTTCTTACGCCCTTTACCTTTTCCCATCCGTTTCCAGAGATCGTTCATCTGACTCTGCTGTTTCAATAGCTGGTTCACCATCTGAACGGTGGTACCAGATCCCTGGGCGATTCGTCGACGCCGGCTTCCCTTGATGACCGACGGATTGCGACGCTCCTCGGCAGTCATGGATTGGATAATCGCTTTCATACGAACCAGACGCCCCGTGTCCACCTGACCATCCTGGAGTTCCTTGACCTTATCGGCACCGGGGATCATCTCCATGACTTTCTCCAGAGGCCCCATGCGCTCAATTTGCTCAAACTGGGCCAGGAGATCGTTGAAATCAAGCCGGTTCTTTTTGAGAGATGAGGAAAGACGCTCTACGTCGGCCTCGCTTGTGGCCTGCTCTATTTTTTCGACGAGCCCGACCACGTCACCCATTCCCATGATGCGCTCGGCCATTCGCTTGGCGTCGAAGACCTCAAGTGCATCGATACCTTCCCCGACTCCCACGAACTTGATGGGGACACCTGTCGTCGCCAAAACGGCCAGGGCAGCCCCACCACGGGCATCGCCATCCACCTTGCTCAGGATAACCCCGGTAAGCCCAAGTCGCTCGTGGAAGGCCTGAGAGACCGAGACCGCCTCCTGACCGGTCATCGCATCGACGATCAGCAGTATCTCGTGAGGAGCCGTTCGCTCTTTTATCTGATCGAGTTCGGCCATGAGTTCCTGATCCAGGGCCAGCCGTCCGGCGGTGTCGAAGAGGATCACGTCCATGAGCCGCTCTCTGGCGAAGGTCTTGGCCTGATCGATCACGGAAAAGACGTCGGTCTCACCAGGTTCGGGACCGTAGAATCCCACTCCGGCAGAATCGGCCAGAACCCGAAGCTGGTCCACCGCCGCAGGCCGTCGAAGGTCGCAGGCCACGACCAGGGGCTTGTGGCTCCGGCTCAACCTTTTGGCGAGCTTGACCGTGCTGGTGGTTTTACCACCTCCCTGAAGCCCGACCATGAGGATGATCGTCGGCGGCTTGGGGGAGATAACGAGAGGCCGAGCCTCGGTACCCATGAGCTTCATGAGCTCCTCGTAGACCACGGCCACCACCTGCTGCCCCGGGGTGATGGAGTCCAGAACGGATCGATCCAACGCTTTGAGGCGGATTCGATCCACCAGGTCTTTGACGACCTTGTAGTTGACGTCGGCCTCCAGGAGAGCCCGACGAACCTCACGCAGAGCCTCCTGAACGTCGACTTCCGTCAGTTTTCCCTTGCCTTTCAGGTTGTTGAATACACTGTCAAGCCTTTTTTTCAGAGCGTCGAACACGACACATCACTCCCTTCGTCAGCGGGATCGTCCTCGGAGAGAAGAGCAAGAACCGCCTGACGAACGATCGCAGGTATGCGATCAGCTTCTCTCTCGATTACCCCAATGGCCCTATGAATCCGCCCTTCCATCTCGTCCAGTCGACGAGCGAACCCCAAAGAGCTCTCCAGCTCCTCCAGTCGATCTCGAGCTCGTCGAAGCTGATCCGAGACCCCCTGACGGCTTATGTCCAGCTCCTGGGCGATCTCGAAGAGGGACAGGTCCTCAAGATCGTGCATCTCATAGACCAGCCGTTGTTTCTCGGTGAGAACGGGACCGTAGAGATCGTATAACCTGGTGAGCTCCAGCCGTCGTTCCAGGGAATCTGAGGTCACGCTCGGTCCCTCCTTTGCAAGACGACATAGTATAGACCGCACGACAGATGGTGTCAAGAGAAAAACCTTGACACAGATCACTATGGCGTACATACTGTCCATCAGCCATGATACAAAAGGAGCGTGATGCCTCATGGGATATGGTCCGGAGTTTGTCTCGGCTCTGGCCGATGACCTGTTCGCCAGACTGGCCGGTGCGTCCGTGTCAAAGGTGGAGGGAGGCGCTGATTGGGTCGTCTGCCACACAAGACAAGGAGATCTCTTTCTCTCGTGGAGTGCCGACTCCTTTGGCGCGACGGTGCTCCACCCATCGGAGAAAACGATTCCCAGGATTCTGGGAGCTACCAGGGGTGGCATCGCTCTGGCGCTGGCAAAACACCTGAACGGAGCAAGCATTCAGGAGATTCGTCAGGAACGGAACGACCGTGTGCTGAGTTTTCGGTTTCGGCGATTCGTCGGGGCCGGGGTTCAATCGGAACACACGCTGATCCTCGAGCTCACGGGACGCCTGAGCAACGCCGTTCTGATTGATGAAGAGGGGATCATCGTCGAACCAGCCCGTCACGTCCACCCCGACGTGAACCGATACAGGACGATCCTTCCAGGCCTGGCATACACGGGACCGCCCCCCCTGGACGGCCACCCCTGGGACGAGATCTCCCCCGACACGGTGAGAAAGTACCTCAGTCGTCCGTTGGGAATCGGCCGCCCACTGAGAGCACACCTCATGGCGTTGTTGGACGAGGCGATCCTGGACGAAGCAGCGATTATTCGTGGGCTCTCGGCTATTCGAGATGGGCACTCTCTCACAGTGTACGGTCTGGACGGGTACCTGACGGTCTGGCCAGAAGATCTGCCCAAAGGCACTCCCCTTGCGGGAACCCCTCTGGATGGGGGGAGAACCCAGAGCCTGGATCGGAAGCTGGCTCGGATCCGGGACGAGCTCGTCTCGTCGGGGCAAAAGGCGCTGCGCAGAAGCCTCAAGGGCATCGATCGCCACAGAGACGGATTGCTCCGTCAGCTGGCCATGATCGACGAGGCCGAAGCCCTCAAGCGTAAGGGGCAAGCTATCCTGGCCAACGTCCACGCCATCGCTCCTCGATCAACCGAGGCTCGGCTTCCTTTCTGGGACGAAGAAGGGAAGGAAGTCGCCGTTCAGGTTCACCTGAATCCCGACCTGAATCCAGCGGGTAACGCTGAGAGATATTTCAAGAAGTACAGAAAATACAGCGCCGACGAGTTCCAGGTCCGACGTAACCTCACTCGGGTTCAGGAGCGACGGGACGAGCTGGAGACACAGAGGGATAATCTGGAACGGATTCAGGATCTGACCGTGCTTCGCAAACTCGTTCGAGAGCTCTCCGGCGCTTCGGACCGTGAGCGTCCCAAGGCCAAGGGGAAAAGGCAGGAAGACGAGCCACCCCACGTTCGGTATGACGTGGACAGATCGGTCATCCTGGTGGGGCTCAACGAACGAGGAAACCGTCACGTGACGTTTCGACTCGCCGGACCGGACGATCTGTGGTTCCATGTCCACGAACTGCCGGGCTCCCACGTGATCCTGAAGCCAGAACCGGGTCGAAAGCCCGAGCCCTGGCTGATCGATACGTGCGCCTCCCTGGCTCTCTATTACTCCAAGGGTGCGTCTCTGCCCCGATGTTCGGTGGACTACACGACGCGAAAACACGTCCGGCACATACCCGGTGCCGGACCAGCTCAGGTTACCTATAAAAACAGCCTGTCTCGAACCGTTACCCCCGATCTCTGGCGAGAAGGGATCGAAGGACCTCACGAAGTTTCTCGGGAAGACGACTCCGAAAGCTCATGATCTCCCCTGTCTCGGGATGAGGGAGCGACAGCTTCCACGCATGAAGGAAAATTCGATCACCTAAAAGCCGCTCTGGCCCCCCCGAGACGACTTTTCGAAACCCGTAGAGCCGATCACCCACCAAGGGTGCTCCCAGATGCCGGAGGTGAACCCGGATCTGATGAGTTCGGCCCGTATGAAGTCCGCAGGCCACAAAGGAATATTCGCCCCGAGTCCACAGAGGGGTCACGTCCGTGACGGCGGGACGACCGAGATCGCTCACCGCCATGCGATACCGGTTTTTTTCGTCTCTTCCGATGGGCTCATCGACTCGCAAGGGTGCTTTGATGGGACGTCCACGAGCCAGCGCCAGGTAGGTTTTCCCTACCAGTCGATTCCTGAAAGCTTCCTGAAGAACCGTCAAAGCGGAGGCCGTCCGCGCGACCACCAACAGCCCAGAGGTCGTTCCGTCCAGCCTGTGGACGATCCCGGGACGCATGACGTCGTTGATAGTCCCGATATCGGGAAAACGGTGGAGGAGGCCGTGGACCAAGGTTCCTCGCCAGTGGCCCGGAGCGGGATGGACCACCACCCCAGCGGGTTTGTCCACAACCACCATACAGGAATCCTCGTAGACCACCGAGAAAGGCACGGGCTCAGGGACGATGTCGAGCCATCGAGGCGGCGGGATTTGGAGAAAGCAGATCTCCCCTCCTTGAAGGAGCCGTGAGCCCTTGACCGAACCGGGACCGTCGAATTGGAGATTCCCCTCCCGAATCAGCCGCTGCACGAAGGATCGAGAGAGGCCCAGGCGATCAGCCAGATAGCGATCCAACCGACGTCCTCGGGCCTCCAACTCAACCAGCAACCGCTCCTGGCGACCGAGAGCCTGCCCTTCGGGCAGGCTCTCGGCATCGCAGGACTCTACAGGAGAACTCAGGCGTTCATCACGGTCTGACATCGAGGACACAGACCTTCCTCGTTCCGATTCTGACTGTACTTCCAACATCGAGGACACTTCTCCCCCGCAACGGGATCAACCCGAAGACTGTAGCCCGTCTCATCGTCCTGGACAAACCCCTCATCGCTCTGATCGACCCACTGGAAGGAGGAGACGATGGTGACAGTCTCCCATTCCTCGATGCTCAGGGCATCGGCCAGACCGTCATCAGGCCGCAGGACGGAGAGAGCAGCCTCAAGGGATTGCCCAAGCTCTCCCCTGTTTCTTGAGGCCTCGAGGAGCCGGCTGACCGCCCCCTTGAGAGCGACGATCCGATCCCACCGAGCCTCAAGTTCATCGTTCAACTCCGCCTCTATAACCTGAGGCCAATCACAGAGGAAGACGCTCTGCTCAAGGGAATCGTCCATCTCACGAAGATATTGCCAAATCTCCTCTGCCGTGAAACTCAACACCGGAGCCAGCATGGTCGTCAGGGTGGTAGCCAAGCGCCACAAAACGGTCTGGATCGCCCGCCGTCCCGGAGCGTCAGGGTCATCGGCATACAGAGAATCTTTAGCAGCGTCCAGATAGAGGGAACTCAGTTCGTTGACGCAGAACTGATGGATGGACACCGATGGGATGTGGAACTCGTAGGATTCATACCCCCTGGTGACCTTTTGAACCAGACGGTTGAGCCTGGAGAGTACCCACCGGTCAAAGGACGAGAGCTTGTCGTAAGAGACCGAATGACGCCGAGGATCGAAGTCGCTCAGGTTTCCAAGGAGAAACCGGGCCGTGTTGCGAATCCGTCGGTATTCCTCGCTCAGATTTTTTATGATGGTATTCGAGATCCGAATATCGTTTTTGTAGTCGGTGGAGGCCACCCAAAGCCGAAGGATATCCGCCCCGCTGGTGTCGATGATCTTCTGAGGCGCCATGACGTTCCCCAGGGACTTCGACATTTTCCGTCCCTCACCGTCCACGATAAACCCGTGGGTCAGAACCGACCGATAGGGAGCCTCTCCCCGAACGGCCACAGAGGTGAGGAGAGATGTCTGGAACCAGCCTCGATGCTGGTCGCTTCCCTCAAGGTACAGGTCCGCCGGCCAGCGGAGTTCCGGACGGGTTTCCAACACGGAAAAGTGGCTCACCCCCGAGTCGAACCATACGTCCAAGATATCCTTTTCCTTCCTGAGCTTCCGGGACCCACATGAGGGGCAGCACGCCAGGTCACCGATAAGCTCCTCTGGGGATGCCTGCCACCAGATATCGCATCCGTGCTCCCGGACTTTCTCCTGAACACGACGGATAGACCGAGCTTCCAGGAGCATCTCTCCACACCCGTCACAGTAGAACGCGGGGATGGGTACGCCCCATATTCTCTGGCGGCTGATGCACCAGTCCGACCGATCCCGAACCATGTTGTAGATTCGACCCCGCCCCCAGCCAGGGATCCACTGAACCTGGTCGATGACCTCAAGGGCCTGCTCTCGAAATTGGGCCACGTTGACGAACCACTGCTCGGTAGCCCGAAAGATAACCGGATCCTTGCAGCGCCAGCAATGGGGATAGGAGTGAACGATGGGCAATTGAGCCAGAAGCCGGCCATTATCGGTGAGGGTCTGGATGACCAGCTTCGCCCCGTCGTCCAGGGTCATGCCACCAACCATGGGGGTCTCGGGGTAGAATCGCCCTGTGGGATCCACCGGGTTATAGATATCGATACCGTATCGAACGCCCGTCTCGTAGTCCTCAACCCCGTGGCCCGGAGCGGTATGGACACACCCCGTCCCCGAGTCCATGGCCACGTAGTCCGCCAGGACCAGCGGAGTGATACGATCACTGTAAAAGGGATGAACGGCGACGGCACCCTCAAGCTCAGCACCCTTAACCGAGGCCAGAGGTGAACCGAAGGTCAGCCCCGTGGCCTGAGCGACCTCATCAAGCAAGGGACCGGCAACTAAATAGACCTTCTCACCCGCTGGGACGAAAACGTACTCTGACACCGGATGGAGCGCCACAGCCATGCTGGCAGGCATCGTCCACGGCGTTGTCGTCCAGACGATGACGCTCACGTCCTTGTCCTTCAGGACATCTATGGTCTCGCCTACCTCCGGCATGGAATAGGCCACATAAATTGAGGGTGAGGTCTCGTCACCATACTCGATCTCGGCAGCGGCCAGGGCGGTCTGACAGTCGGTACACCAGTAGACAGGCTTCTGTCCTTTGTAGACCAGGCCCTTCTCCACCATCTCGGCGAACGCCCCTAATTGAGCCGCCTCGTATTCGGGGCGAAGGGTTATATACGGGTTCTCCCAGTCACCAACGCCACCCAGACGACGGAATTCTGTACGCTGAACGTCCAGGAAGGAAAGAGCATACTGGGCACAGCGCCGACGAAGCTCGACCGGTTCCATCGACTCCACGTCCAGGTTTTGGTCTTTCAGCACCTTGAGCTCGATGGGCAGACCGTGTGTGTCCCAGCCCGGCACGTACGGACACCGATACCCCCTCATGGACTTGTATTTGGGGATGAAGTCTTTGAGGATTTTGTTGAACGCCGTTCCTATGTGGATGTTTCCGTTGGCGTAGGGCGGCCCGTCATGAAGGATAAACGATTCGTGTCCCTCGTTTTTCTTCAACATCAGGTCATGAAGCCCTATTCGATTCCAGAACTCGATGAACTGGGGCTCCTTTTTCGCCAGTCCGGCCCTCATGGGGAACTCGGTCTTGGGAAGGCACAGGGTTTCCTTAAAATCTCTGGTCATAGACAGGTCACCTCTCAATACGGAAATGCCGCCCCGGAGGAGGCGGCGCAGGAAAACGACGAAATTGTACCACGAATTTCCCCGATGCGGGAGAGCATCTCATCCTCTCACATCAATCGAAACGTCTCAACACCTCCATAAAGGAGGAGCCGTACAGTTCTAATTTTCTGACGCCGACGCCCTGAATGGTCTCCAGTTCCTCCAGAGTTCGAGGACGGAGATCTCTCATCTGCCTCAGCGTGACGTCGTGAAAAATCACGTAGGCAGGCACGCCCTGTTTTTTGGCCAGTTCGAGCCGCTTGGCCCTGAGGGCCTCCCATAGGGCGTCGTCCTCTCTATCTCCCGGAGAGGCCTTGGCAGCCCGAGACGGTCTCGGTATCTTTTTTTTCGGTTCCTCTCGAAAAGAGACGGACCGTTCGCCCCTCAGGACGGGCCAGCTGTCCTGGGTCAGGCTGAAACCACCGTGCCCCTGAGGATCCAGACAAAGCATCCCTCCGGCCAAAAGCTGACGGTAGACGGACCTCCACTGCGACTGACCGAGCTCCGTACCGATGCCGAAGGTCGAGATCCGATGATGCCCAACAGAGAGGACCTTATCGGTCTCTCGTCCCAGAAGGACGTCGATGAGATGTCCAGCCCCGTAGATCTGTCCCGTTCTGTAAACGCAGGAAAGAGCTTTTTGAGCCTGGATGGTTCCCTCCCAGGTCGTCGGAGGATTCAGACAGGTGTCGCAGTTATCACAGGGGATCGTGCATTGGTCTCCAAAAAAGGAGAGGAGGGCGTGACGCCGACATCCGGTCGTCTCGCAGTAGCCCAGCATGACCTCCAGATTCTGACGGGCAATCCGCTTGAACCGCTCGTCTCCCTCAGACATCTCCAGAAGTCTGAGCTGTCCCGAAACATCAGCCATACCGTAGGTCATCCAGGCATCGGCCAGCTGACCATCTCTGCCGGCTCGTCCCGTCTCCTGGTAGTACGCCGCCAGGCTTTTGGGCATGTCGAGATGGGCCACAAATCTAACATCCGGTTTGTCGATGCCCATTCCAAAGGCGATGGTCGCGACAACGACGACCCCGTCCTCTTCCTGGAAACGGCGTTGCGTTGACCGGCGTTCTTCGGCGTCCATGCCGCCGTGATACGACAGGGCGTTGATTCCGTGTTCTCCAAGCCACGCGGCGATGGTCTCGGTTTTTTTTCTGGTCATGCAGTAGACGATACCAGCGTGGTTTTGGTGGTTGTCTTTGATGAAGTTCAGGAGCTGTCGTTTGGGGTTGTCCTTCATGACGACCTGATAGCGGATGTTGGGGCGGTCGAACCCCGAGACGAAAAGGCGTCCGTCGGCAAGGTCAAGCCGTTGGGCGATTTCCCGCCTCGTCATCTCGTCGGCTGTGGCTGTGACGGCGATGCGGGGTACGGAGGGGAAGAGCTGGCCAAGTTCGCCCAGTCGAAGATATTCGGGGCGAAAGTCGTGTCCCCATTGCGAGACGCAATGAGCCTCGTCGATGGCGATGACGGAGAGCTGAAGTTTGGAGAGAAAATCCAGAAAGCCGGGGTTCATGGCCCGTTCCGGCGCGACGTACAGCAGGTCGAGTTCGTCCCGAAAGGCGGCGCGGGAGACCTGAATAAATTCGTCGTATTCGAGGGTCGAGTTCATGAACGCCGCCCGTATACCGTTTTGCCGCAAGGCACCGACCTGATCTTCCATGAGGGCGATAAGGGGCGAGATGACGACGCCAAGCCCGGGACGGAGCATTGCCGGGATCTGATAACACAGGGATTTGCCGCCTCCTGTGGGCATGAGCACGAGGCAGTTGCCCCCGGACATGACGTGATCGATCACGTCACTCTGTTCCAGACGAAAGTCGTCGTATCCAAAGACTCGGCGAAGGAGTTGCCGGGGAGTGTCTTCCACTACAAGACCGCCTCTCATATAATCTCACATAAAGAAAGCGAGACCCTCACGGATCTCGCTTGATGACGATGGCGCGCCGGGCAGGATTCGAACCCACGACCTTCTGGTCCGTAGCCAGACGCTCTATCCAGCTGAGCTACCGGCGCACATAAATTATACTGGCGGAGAGAGAGGGATTCGAACCCTCGGACCCGATACGGATCACGCACTTAGCAGGCGCGCGCCTTCGACCACTCGGCCATCTCTCCACGCAACGGAGCATATTCTACCTAGCAGCATCAGTTCTGTCAAGCCGCTCCATGGAAAGCGGTTTTTTCGTCACGAATCGGAACTTGCAGGCTCCAAAGCCTTGTCGTTATCCCTTGAATCCTTATCGGCAGAGGCATCGCTGGTAGGCTGAGACTCGTTATCGGCAGAGATGACCTCCGGCGTTTTGTCCTGAGAGACAGGGGCCTTCTTCTCTGGAAAGAGAGCTGAATCCAGGATAGTGACAGAGATTTTATCGGAAAGCTTCTCGACGTATTGTCTCTGGAGCTCCTGTTTTTTCTGAGACAGAACCATGGATTGAAGCTGTTCCTTGGCCTGGTCAAAGGGAGTCACCTCTTTCTCCTTGACACCTTTTCGGTACAGCACGAGAAAGTCGTCACTGGAGATCTCCACGGGCTCGGCATACTGACCATCGTCCATGGAAACGACAAAGGCCAGGTTCCCTGTCAGAACCCCATCTCGAAGCAGAGCCGGAGCGTCGGAGCTCGTCTTCCCCTTCAGATCATCTGATGAGACTCGAGCCATAACGACATCCCAGGAGGTTCCAGAAATCAGGTCTTCGTATGCCTGTTCAGCAACGTCCTTAGTCGTGAACTCCGCCGCCAGAACCTGTACGCCGGCAGGTTTTGTGAAGACAAAGTCCTTGACGCTGTCGTACAGTTCGTGAAGCTCCTCATCGGTAACAACGGCCGAGGCCGAGGCCTCTTCCAAAAGCATCCGCTGGGCCAGCTGAGTACGGAGTTGTTTCTCTAACTCCTTCATACTCATCCCCGTCTGCTGGAGGTACTGTTGAAACGCCTCCTTTGTGGGGAATTGATCGGCTATCTCCGCTACAGCGTGGTCGAGGTCACTCTTGGCAGGAGTGATACCCAGTGCCTTCGCCTCTTTCTCAAGAGCCGTCCTTGTCACCATTTGATCGAGTACGGCTTGACGAATACCCGGAAGGTCGGTAGACGTCACCTCCCGTATCCCAGCCTGATCGACGTAATTTCGAACCATACGGACGAGGTGGCTTCGCATGAGTTTTGCCCCATCGATCTCGGCCACGGCGTAATCCCCCTGTCCAGCGTCTCCCTTGGATCCTCGACGTCCCACACCGTACATCAGAGGAATGGCCAGAACAAAACACAGCAGAAAGAACACCAGGATCCATTTCACCTGGGTTCGAAGAGTCCTCAACATCAACGTGAATCTTCCCCTTTCATCGTCTCTTTTTTTCAGAACTTCACAGCTGCATATTGTATCACAGTCGGGCACAGGATCGTCATAAAATCGCTATCAGACCTGAGCCAGGGTCGGTCCAAACGTCCCCTCGGTCTCCAGAGGCACCGACAACGTCGCCACGGACTTCATCGTGGTCTGAAGCCTTTCCAGTATCTCTTCGACCCTCTCCACCGGACACTCGCACACGATGGAATCGTGGACCTGAAGGACCATGTGAACAGCTTCACCCTGAAACTCCCGAGCCACGGCGATCATGGCCTTTTTCGCCAGGTCCGCAGCGGTGCCCTGGATAGGCGAGTTCACCGCCACCCTGCGAAGGTGTCCCCGATCCCGAGCGTTTCCAGTCTCTACCTCGTCCAGCTGGCGGATCCGACCGAACAGGGTCTCGGTGTAGCCTCGGCTCATGGAACGATCGGTGCTTGTGTTGACGTAGTCCTCCACCCCGGGCAGGGCCTTGAAATACCGAGTCATGATCCGATCAGCCTCTGATCTGCTCACCCCCAGGCGTTTGGCCAGTCCAAATGAGCTCATGCCGTAGAGAAGGCCGAAGGCCACCATCTTGGCTGAGCGACGAAGTTCCCTGGTCACCATGGACGGATCCACACCAAAGACCATGGCCGCGGTCTCGGTATGGATGTCCCGACGATCTCGAAAGATCTGAGCCAGACGATCCTCACCCGAGATGTGAGCTAACACCCGAAGCTCGATCTGGGAGTAGTCCGCCGCCACAAAACACCGACCGGGCTCCCGAGGAAGCAAGGTGTTCTTGATCCTGTCGGACCACTGACCATATGCCGGAAGGTTCTGAAGGTTTGGATCCCGGCTGCTGAGCCGCCCTGTCCCGGTGGTGTCTCCTTCGAAGGTGCTGTGAATGAGCCCGTCACCCTCGCTGGCGTTGAGGAGAGGAACGGCAAAACCCGAGAGCATCTTGGAGAGTTCCCTGTGTTCCAGAAGCATGGAGGGTACCGTCCCATGGGGTTGGGGAAGCTCTGAGAGCTGTTCCAGAACGGTCACGTCGGTGGAGAAACCCGTCTTGGTCTTTTTCACCGGAGGGAGCCCCAGACGATTGAAAAGGAGTTCGGCCACCTGTTTGGGGGAATTGAGGTTGACCGACTCCCCCGCCGTCTCGTCAACGGCCTGGACGATACGTCCAAGTCGATCCTTCAAATCGCTCACCACCTGAGCAAGCCCGACAGAGTCCACCCGAATGCCCCACCGTTCCATGGAGACCAGGACAGGAACGAGGGGCAGATCAAGTTCCCTGAGGAGCTCGTTGGCCCCCAGGCGCTCCAGATCAGGAACCATGGTTTTTTGCAGATTCCACAGAGCCATCGCCCGAGCTTCAGACGTCTCGGGTAATTCATCGCCCATGACGGACTTCAGGTCGTGGGACGAACGATCAGGGTGAAGAAGGTAGTCCGCGCTCCTGAGATCCCATACCCGAGGAATCGCCGACTCTTTTCCCATGGCTGCTAAAAACCGCTTGTAGTCGGACGTGACGAGTTTTCCTCCGTCCATCCATCGAACCAGTTCCTCCGGGATCCGATCCAGCAGGGTATAACGGCCATCTCTGGCAACCACCGCCAGAGGAGCGGGCCGGAGATCCATGGGATAGCCCCCCACCCACTCACCGTGAACCACGAGTTCGTCCTCCTTCAGGAGCTCCTCCAGGATCGAAGGGGTTGGGGTTTGAGCGACCGAGATCGTCGTCGACGAGGCACGAGGCATATCTACGGTATCGCCTCCGAGAAGTTCGGCCCCCTTAACGACCACGGTGTTCATCTCCAGAGCGCCACAGAGGGCTGTAAAGGCATCGAGATCAGGCGCACCCAGGCTCCAGTCCTCCTCCTCGGGCAGGGCCGTCGTGTCCAAGGTGGTAAGTTTGAGAGATCGTCTGGCGTCCTGCTCATGCTCACCCAGACGTTTAGCCTGGGACGATGACAGGGTATCTCGATGAGCCAGGATACCTTCCAGGTCTCCATACGCCGCCAGGAGGCGCCGAGCCGTCTTGTCACCGATGCCCGGCACGCCCGGAACGTTGTCCACGCTGTCACCCACCAGAGCCAGGTAATCGGCCATGTGAGCGGGATCAAAGCCGTACTCTTCTTTGAAAGTCTCCTCGTCCCATTGGGTAAAGCTGGATATCCCTTTACCGGGACGGATCACCGTGATCCCAGGCCCCAGGATCTGAAGCATGTCTTTATCGGACGTCAACAGCAGAACCGAGGAGCCCTGAGCTGCCTCGTGCCGGGCCAGAGCTCCCAGCACGTCGTCGGCCTCAACTCCAGCCAGGGAGACCGTCGGGATACCCAAAAGACGAAGCAGGTCCTTCAGGACGGGGATCTGTCGTTTCAACTCTTCAGGGGTGGGCTTTCGCCCCTCCTTGTAGTGCTCGTACAGCTCATGACGAAAAGTAGGGCCCGGTGCATCGAAGACGACCGTCATGGATCCGGGTGCCCATTTTTTTCTGACTTTCCACAACATGTTAAAGAACCCAACCAGGGCGTTCGTGGGCGTTCCGTCGGACGCCGAGAGCTCCGGAAGGGCGTAGAAGGCCCGGAATGCCAGGCCATGGCCGTCGACAAGCAGCGTTGGTCCCTTGATCATGGCTCTCCTCCTCTTTTAGGGTATAATATCCTCTCGACATTACATTGTACCAAGCATTCGACACCATAGGGAGGAACGGAAGATGTCAGATACCGTACGAGTCCGATTCGCCCCGAGTCCTACCGGGGCACTGCACATCGGCGGTGCCCACACAGCGCTGTTTAACTGGCTCTGGGCACGGCATACAGGAGGACGCTTCATCCTGCGCATTGAGGACACCGACCAGGTCCGATCTACGAAGGAATACGAGGACACCATCATGGCGGGAATGAAGTGGATGAATCTGGACTGGGACGAGGGTCCCGATATGGGAGGCGACCATGGCCCATATCGTCAGACCGAGCGCTTTGATCTGTACCGAACCTACGCCCAGAAACTTCTGGACCAGGGCCTGGCCTACAGGGATGGCGACGCCGTTATCTTCAAGGTCCCGATCGGTGAAGATATCGGCTTTCAGGACATGGTGTACGGCTCCATCGACGTGGTCAGCGATTCCCTCAAAGACGGTCGGACCGGCCAGATGAAGGATATCGTCCTGATGAAAAGCGACGGTACACCGACATACAATTACGCCGTTGTGGTGGACGATCACCTCATGGAGATATCCCACGTTATCCGGGGAGAGGATCACATCTCCAACACGCCCAAGCAGGTGCTTCTCTACAAGGCCCTTGGGTGGGAGTTGCCGACATTCGCTCATCTGCCCATGATCCTGGGCAAGGACAAGAAAAAGCTCTCCAAACGCCACGGGGCCACCAGCGTTTACGAGTATCGGGACATGGGGTACATGGCTGACTCGGTCTTCAACTTTCTGGCTCTGTTGGGATGGGCTCCCGACGGGGACCGGGAGATATTCGACCGGGATCTGGCCATTCAGGAATTTGAGCTGGCCGACGTAAACCGAAAGCCCTCGGTCTTCGATATGGATAAACTGAACTACGTCAACCAGGGACATCTCCACGCTCTCTCCACCGACGACAAGATAGCCCTTCTCTCTCCCTTCTGGAAAGAGGCCGGTGTCGATATCTCAAACCTGGATCGGGAGTACATGGACAGGGCTTTTGCCCTCATGGGAGGCAGGGGCCGGAACGTCAAGGATCTGGCTGAGTTTACCGACTATTTTCTTGACTTCGCTCCCGTCACCCGCCGATACGACGGAGCCGTGGACGAACAGGTGCGGGAGACCCTTCGGACGTTCTTCACCGCTTTGCTCGACTTGGATGATTGGACAGCTTCGTCCATGGAGGCCTTTGCCAGAGAGTGGACCAAGGACCATTCGGTCAAGCTCAAGGACGTAGCCATGCCCATGCGGTTCGCCATCACAGGACACAAGGTCAGCCCAGGTATTTTCGAGCTCGCCGAATTTCTCGGACGAGGCGAGGTTCGAAAGAGACTGGAGCACTATAAGTTCGTATAATACAATGGGGAGGGGCGACAATTTTGTCCCTCCCCGTTTCGTTTTTAAGCCACCCAATACGCCCGAGAGGGCGTGAACGGCTCACGTTTTTGATCCCTTATGCAGTCTGTCGGACTTACACCAGGAACTGTTAGAGGTTCACTTATTTCTCTACAGAGACCTTTTCGCTGGAGTCCCTGGGAGAGCTGGCGGCGCAAGCGCCACAGGCCGCACGGTCCTCTTCCCTAACCTGGTATACCTCCTTAGTTTGTTCCGAGGACAACTCAAGCTGAGGCTCCTCACCAAGTCGATAGGTCCATTCAGACTGAAAGGGTTTTCTTTCAGGCACCCCCGAGTCCACCGTGACGTGTCCCTGTCGGTCGTAGGAGGATATGGCAAAATCCCTGCTCATGCTCAGGGCGTCTACAGGGCAGATGTCGTTGCACTGGGCGCAGAAACAGCACCGGTCGTTGTGGACGATGATCTTCTTCGGCTCATTGGGCGACCGCTCAATCGCGTTGGCGGGACAGACTTTCATACACATCCCGCAGCCGATACATATGTCCTTCTGGTAGCTGATCTTCCCTCGAAATCGTCCCCAGGTCTCTACTGGTTCGTTCAGGGATATCTCGCCCCGAGCCGCAGCCTCCATGGCTCCGGTGAGATCGTCGGGCATGTGTTCCGCCAGGAAGGGGTTGGTGAAGGGGCGTTGGAACAACTGGCGCAGGAGCTGAACCGACATAACGTTAAACATGGTATTCCTCCTCAGTGCAGCCAGACATCAACGGTCATGAGGATCATTCCGGCCAAGGAGAGAGCTGCCACCTGTCCCCAATAGAACCTAGCAGCCTGCCAGATCTTGAGCCGACCAAATGCCGTTCGGAGAAAGGTTACTCCAAAGACCTCGACCAAAAAGAGCTTGAAGAAAAACCAGGGAAAATCGACCAGCGCTAAAGGAGTCCCCGTCAACCCCAGGGAAAGCCCCAGCGAAAAGGGGAAAAAGAGACAGACCACAAGGGCCGATATGGCAGCGGCTCTCAGGTTGAAGGCGACGTGAAGCAAGGCAAGGTTCACTCCGGAGTATTCCACTGTGACGCCCTCCAGGATCTCTGTTTTGGCCTCGGGGATATCCATAAGCCCCTTACCTGCCTCACCGGGTATCACCGCCAAGAGAGCGACAAACAGACAGGCCAGGCCCAACAGTCCGGCTTTGCCAGCCATACCCCACACAGGCGTGGCGACGTAGGTCTCCAGGGCAAAAGGATGCCCCGGTATCCCCAGACGATAGACAGCCCACGCCAAGGTCGCAACGACCACAGCCAGAGGAAGTTCGTAACTCATCATGAGGACGAGCTCCCTTTGAGCCCCTACGTTAGCGATGGGGGATCCACTGGCAAAACCTCCAACGGCGACAGCGACCCCCGAAAGGCTCAAAAGGTAGAGCACCAAAATCAGATCGCCGCGCCCGCTCAGTACAGGCGGCAGAGACCCTATGGGGATATACAGGAAGGTCATCATCCCGGCCACAGCAGCCACCCAGGGACCGCCGTGAAAGAGTACGGGAGAACTCAACCGGGGAACGATGTTCTCCTTTCCCAAAAGTTTGAGGATATCGTACAGGGGTTGCAGCATAGGCGGCCCTATGCGGCGCTGCATCAGGGCGTGAAGTTTCCTGTCGACACCCTCAAAGAGCACCGCCAAAACGGTGACCAGAAGCATAAGAGTCAGCCCGGCCAGTATTCTCATCACGATGTCGAGAATCATGCCATCTGCCTCCTCAGACTATCGGTCTTCTCCCTGCAGAGCTTCAGGAGATCGGCCTTGGTAACTACGGAGTTGGTACCGGTTCCTCGATCTGACAAAACCATCCGTTCCATACAGGAAATACAGGGATCGATGCTGTTGATGATCAGAGGAGCATCGGCCAGCTCGTTGTTCCGAAACATCAGAGGCCAGGAAACAGCGTTGCTGTAGGTAGGAGCTCGGACCTTCCACCAGAGCACGTTCTCCTGTTTCTCCTTGAGGCCCACCACGTGAGTGTCGTCGCCTCGGGGGGCTTCGATACAGCCATACCCAACTCCTCCGGCCTTTTTCAGGACAGAGAGCAACTTGTTCACCTTGGGCTCGAAGGCGATATCCCCTTCGGGAAGGCCATCCAGGATGTCCTCCAGGATATCCAGGGATTGATTGACCTCGAACACACGAACGACAAAACGGTCGAAAACATCGCCGTGGACCGGCTCACCCGTATAGTCCTGAGGCATGACAGGCTCCACAGGGATATCACAATACGCATCGTAGGGAGCCGACCAACGGATATCGCATCGGACACCACTTCCTCGAGCCGTCGGCCCAAGAGCACAGTATCGAATGGCCTCTTCGGTAGTGAGCACACCCACGTTCCGAAGCCTGGCCCGAATCACGGGATCGACTATGGCAGCCTCGTAGAACGAGGAGAACTCGTTTCTGTAATAACGGATCATCTCCCGGACGACTCTATCCACCTCGGGGGTCACGTCCCACCGAACCCCGCCCACCGTGGTGACAGCGTAGTTGACCCTGTTTCCCGTCAAGGCCTCAAGAACGTCCATGACCTTTTCCCGAAGCATCATGCCCAGATGAAAGGCGCTGTCGAACCCTATGGTGTAACAGGCGACACCAGACCAGAGAATGTGTGAGTGGATCCGCTCAAGCTCCAGCACCATCGACCGGATATACTGAGCCCTGGGTGGAACCGGAATCTGTGCAGCGTCCTCGACCGCCTTGACGAAGGCGATGGCGTGAGCAAAGGAACAGATACCGCAGACCCGCTCCGACAGGTAGATAACCTGGATCGGGTTCCGCTCGCGCGCCATGAACTCCACTCCTCGGTGAATGGCTCCGGGACGGATGACGGCGTTGGTTATAGACTCACCCTCCACGTCGAGCCACGCCGTGATGGGTTCCTTGAGTCCTACGTGAACTGGACCGACGGGAAGTTTGTAGGTTTTTTTCTCGCTCATGGTCGCCTCCTAGGAGAGCTCTTCAACCAGATCGTCCCCGGGAGCTGTCTCATCCCGGCGCCAGGGGAAGACCTCCCGGTTCCAATCCTCAGGAAGGAACACCAGGGCCTTGTTGGGCAAGCCCACGTGGTCCACCCCGAACATCTCCTGAATTTCCCTCTCGCTGTATTCAACACCAGGAATACGACTGAAGAGGGACGGAATGGAGAGATCTTCCTTGGAAAGGCGGACACAGACGGTGAGGGGAAGACGAGTCCCTCGGGAGAGGGCTCTGTAAAGGTCCAGATGGTAGTACAGAAGCACCTCGTCGCCCTGATCATCACCGGACGTCACGTGGAAGTGAGGAAAATCGAAGGTTCCTATCTCATCCACCACGTCGAGAAACCGATCCCGAACCACGGTAAACCAGAGATGATATCCTGTGACCTCTCCCGATGGTCCATGGGATAATTCCCGAAGCTCCAGGTCGGTAATAGCCTCCCCGAAGGTCGTCTGAAAATGCTCGGCGATCTCTTGAGGAGACCGCAGGATTTTCGGCCTCTCAATAAAGACCTCCATGGGATCACGCACCTGCCTTTCGAAGCTCCATGCGTTTGGCCTCCAGCTTGAGCACCGCCTTGGCAGCTCCCTCGATAATAGCCTCTGGCCGGGGCGGACAGCCATGAACGTACACGTCCACGGGAATCACCTTGTCTACCGGGCCAACCAGGTTGTAGGATTTGAAATACACGTCACCGGAACAAGCGCAGTTCCCCACAGCGAGAATAACCTTGGGATCGGGGATCTGAGCGTAGATTCGCTCCAGTTTTTCCTTCATGAACCGGGTAACAGGACCGGTTACCAACAGAACGTCGGCGTGACGAGGCGTCCCGATAAGCTTCATACCGAATCGCTCAATGTCGTATCGGGGACTCACCGTGGAGACGATCTCGATGTCGCATCCATTGCACGACCCCGAGTTGGTGGAAAAAACCCACAGCGATTTGGGCAGTACCTTTAACATCCTCTCCAGTTTCATAGACGCCCCTCCTGAACGAATATCAAGACAAGCAGGATCGCCGTGGTCACCACGAACCATCCCACATAGGCCACAGTGTACCCCGAATGAAAGGCAATGAGCCGATCATAATAAGGACGTAAGGCTTTTCGATATCCCCAATAGGACGAGCTGGCCGGGACGGTTATCTCCGTGGGGTTCTCGGGAAGCTCGTTCCCGGAAAAATAGATTTGATCCTGGTCTGTTCCCTTTTTGTAGTCCTGCCGCCCCTGAGAACGAATCCACGAGACAACTACGCCGGCAACCACAAAAAACAAGAGCCAAGTTCCTATATCCCAAAACCCAAAACCGGTGAACAGACAGCCTGTCATCACAGTCCACCTCCCAAAACGGCCCCCACGTAGGCCCCCTTGTCCAGCAAAGCTGTGGCTGCGGGCTCGACCAAATGGGACATGACCCAGGTCGGGAATAAACTGAGCCCCAAAATGACCACGACCAACACGGACATTCCGGCAAGCATGGCCCCGGGAACCTCCCGAACCTCGGTGAATTCAGGGCGCTCAGGTCCCAAAAAGGCCGCCTGAAAGACCTTCACAAATGACGCCAGCGTCAGAACGGAGGTCACAAGCGCCACCACAGCCAACAGAGGATGGACTGTGAAAGCCGATTCGTAGATCAGCAGTTTGGAGACAAAACCGTTACAGGGCGGGATCCCCGAGATCGCAGCCGCAGCCAGGACGAACATACCGCAGGTCAGAGGCATCTTTCGGACCAAGCCGCCCATTCGGTCCAGATCCCGGGTTCCGGTAACGTAATAGAGGGATCCTGCCGTCAGAAAGAGCAATCCCTTGTACATCATGTAGTTGACCATATGAAATATTCCGCCCTGGATGGACATCTTCCCGAACTCGACGGTCTGCCGAGGATCACCGATGACCAGCAATCCGACTCCGAAAGCCATAAGCATGTATCCCACCTGGGAGACTGAGTGATACCCCATGAGGCGCTTCACCTCGTGCTGTACGACAGCCATGGAGACGCCAAAGAACATGGAAAACACGCCAAGACAGATCAGTGTCCAGGGGATTACGTCGGTCCCGATAGCCGTACCAAACACGGAGAAGAGCAGACGACACAGACCGACGAGAGACGCCTGACTGACGACCACCAGAAGCACAGTCACCGATGCCGGAGCCTCGGCGTACGAATCGGGCATCCACATGTGCATGGGGAAAGCCCCACACTTCATAGCCAGCGCCGTCACAAGAAAGACCAGGGCGATCTTCTCGGCTATCCCAGGACGAACAACCGACCCCAAAGCCGCCATGTTCAACAGGTTATACCTGCCATAGAGAAAGCCGATGGCCAGTAACACCGTCATGGCCGCTACCTGAGAGACCAGCATGTATTTGAAGGAGGCCTCGATGGCCTCGGATCGATCCCTCCAATAGGCAATTAAGCCGAAGGATGCGACCGATGCGATCTCCAGAAAAACGAAGAAATTAAACAAATCCCCCGTGAGGACCAGTCCCAACATACCGGCGGTCAGGAGAAAATACAGGGCCGTATACCAGTTCCGACCTGAAAAACGGTTCAGGAATCGAAGACCGAACAACGTTCCCGCCAGGGAGGCGAAACAGCCGATCACCGCCACAAAGGCGTTGAAAGAATCCACCTCAAGGATGATCCGAACCGGATAGACGAGCCCCGACGGCAGAGTGAAGTTCCACGCCTCACCTCCCATGACGTACACGGCCGTCCCGTTCACGGAGACATACCGAAGGAGACAGAAGGACAGGAACAGCAACACACAAGAGACCAGGACAGACCACGCTCCCCGAAGCAACCGCCCGCCCAAGACTCCCATAACCGGCGAGAGGAAAGCCCCTAACAGGGGGATCGCCAACATAAGAGCAGGAAGGTGAACGCTCCAGCCAGTCATCCTCTAAGCCTCCTGATCTCCCGAACATCCAGAGTACCATAGTGGCGGTAGAGCATCGCCACCAGAGAGAGCATCAGAGCCGACGTCGCCATGGCGATGACGATAGCCGTCAGGGTCAGGGCCTGAGGCGTTGGTAAAACAAAGATATCGCCGGAACCAGCCAGAAACTTGATAGGGATCGTTCCGCCGTATCGATAACCCAAGGTCACCAAGAACATGTTCACAGCCGACTCCATGACACCTATGGCAACGGTTATCTTCAGGAGATTATTCTCGACGATCACCCCTATCAGGCCCATGAGGAACAGCAGCCCCGCCACGATAAAAGGCATGTTAGGCTCCATGACCTGCCTCCTTTTGATCATCGGAAAAATCCTGAAGAAGGATCCCCCGAAACATGGCTATAAGGATGATCGTCAGTCCACCAGCCACCTCAATACCCACAGCGATGTCCATCAAGCCGATGGTCCCTGAAAAAGGGACGAGGCCATGGGACATGGATGCTGCCACATGGTGAGGCACCGCAAGATAGTTCAGGAAAAACGCACCGTGTCCCAGCCCCCAGAACCCCAGGCCGATGAACAGGAGCAAGCCAAAAAACAGCAGGACCCAATAGACGGACATATGAACCCATTTGAGAATCCGTTTCCCGCCGTGAGAGACCAAAAGCAGGGCCATGAACGATGCCACAACGGCACCGCCCTGAAAGCCACCGCCGGGTGACATGTCACCGTGTATGATGATATACACACCAAAGATGATCAAAAACCACGCGAACAGGTTACAGACCGTCCGGGCCGCCAAAGAAAGCGGATTCATCGTTATCTCCCCCTCTTTC
Source organism: Dethiosulfovibrio peptidovorans (assembly GCA_002748665.1). Taxonomy (NCBI): domain Bacteria; kingdom Thermotogati; phylum Synergistota; class Synergistia; order Synergistales; family Dethiosulfovibrionaceae; genus Dethiosulfovibrio; species Dethiosulfovibrio peptidovorans. Next base: position 26,965 of record PDTB01000029.1, read on the forward strand.
GGAACAGCATCACCACAGAACACAGGGCGGTGAAAAGCACGGAGGACTCGCCGATGGTGTCGAAGCCTCTATAGTCGAACACGATGGAGGTCACCACGTTCTCCGACGAGCGATCTGGAACGGCATGCTCCAGAAAATACCGATCCATGGCGGTCTCTCCAGGCTCGCCAAAGGGATGAATTCGGTCCAACCCGGCGAGAAGCATACCGCCCAAGACCAAGGCTGCGACGACAAACAGGACCTTGAGCCTCATGAACGTCCCCCCCGTTTTTTCAAACGTCCAGTCCCCATCAACGCGATGATGAAAATGGCCGTTTCCAGAGCAGCTCCGATGCCCGCCTCCGCGATAGCCACGTCGGGAGCATGAAGGATATAGAACTCCAGGGCCAGAAGGAGACTAAACGCTCCAAGGCTGATGACCGAGTACAGGAGATTCCGGAACCACAAGGCGTAGAAGCCCGTCAGCAAGAGTAAAAGCAGGTTCACGTTGTGAAAGAAAGTCATCGGTTTTCCCCCTTTCTGATGCCCTGATCTCTGTCGAACAGATGATCGACAACGGCCTCCTTGGGGAATACCTTGCTTCGATGAGCCGCTCGAGCTAGCACGTGGGCTCCGGTGGCATTGCTGATGAGGAGCGCCATCACCACGACAACCAGGTGAACAACGAGTACCAGGTACCGGACGTCACCGGAGGAAAGCCGCTTGGTCACAGCGTACAGAATAACGCCCAAGGATATGGAGATGGTACCGAAGGTCGTACACTTGGTCGAACCGTGCATTCTGGTGTAGACGTCGGGAAAACGATAGAGAGAGAGAGTCCCCAGAGCATCCACCAGAAGCCCCAGGACAACGAAAAACCCGGGAATAATGAACTCCATGCCCTCACCTCCCCTGGAGATATCGGGCAATAAACATGGTGCTCACGAAGGACAGAGCAGCGTACACGATGGCCACGTCCACCATCACGACGGAATCGAAGCGTGCAGCCAGCAGGATCATGACACCGATGACCAAGGTATTCATCGCATCCAGGGCCACAGCCCGATCCGCCCCCGTAGGGCCCATCACGAGCCTAACCGTCATGAGCAGGAGGAGAAACAGAAGGAAACCCGTCGAATACTGGAGGAAAATATCCATAATTACTGAGCCACCTTTTTTGCCCATTCGCCAAAGGAGCCGTACACGGCCTCTCCAGTCGGCTCCAGGTCGGTCACGTTAATCCAGTGGATGTAGAAAACGCCGCTGTCTTCCTCTAAATCCACAGTCAGGGTTCCGGGAGTAAGGGTGATAGCGTTGGCCAAGACGGTCTTGGCCAACGTTCCAGAGAGACCGGTGTCCACCCGGACGATGCCCGGACGAATTTTGCCGGTGATGATACGAATGGCTACGTCGATATTTGCCTTGATCAGGGCTATGAGAAAGGGACCAAAAAGGAAGGATATAAAACGAACCCACCGAAACGGGTTGAGACTGGAGATACCAAAATACCTGGCGTGACTGAGACTTCGAACCGCAAGAGCTACAACCAAAGCCAACACGAGACCGATACCTATCTCCACTGGCGGCACCTTCTCCCCAGACCAGACCAGAAGTTCGTACATGAGAAAGGAAAGGACAAAGATGAACACGGACAACACCCCCTCAAAATGCGTACCTCTTTGCCAGCTTACACACCTTACATGACATGTAGGGCATCACCACTACCCTATACACCGTGAGAACTCACCTCATCTGAAAGTTCCCGGCAAAAACTTCCCAAGCACATATCAGACAGTTTCACTCCCGGATTTTCTCTCCCCAAGAAAGTTGCCACACAAAACCACCGACCGGATATAGTCCAAGCAACACAAAGGAGGAGAACCTCACCGGACAGCTGATCGCCGATGACAGCCCCCACCGAGAGATGGTTTTATGGAAGGCTCTTCCCAAGAAAATACGAAAGTATGTAGACATTATACTTTTAGGACAAAAAAAATGCAAAGAAACCACTTATTTGATATGCTTCTCGCCAAATAAAGAACTCGAAGGAGGTATCGAGACGTGACGGATATGATGCGAGGTCTGAGATATCGGTGGTTTGTCTGGAGTTCCATGGTTCTGGCCTACATGGTGGTGTTCTTTCATCGTCTGGCGGCGGGAGTGGTCCGGTCACAGCTGACCGATACGTTCGATCTCAGTCCCTCGAGCTTCGCTTCCATCTCAGCGGCCTATTTTTTCGCGTACATGATCATGCAGATCCCCGTAGGCCTTCTGGCCGACTCCCTCGGAGCCCGCTTCACCGTCTCGGTGGGAATGGTCCTGGCCGGTGCCGGTTCAATTCTTTTCGGCCTGGCTCCCAGCCCATCCTGGCTGTTTTTAGGGCGGTTTATCGTAGGGGTCGGTGTTTCCACCGTGTTCGTCTCCATCCTCAAGATACAATCACAGTGGTTTCGAGAACGGGAGTTCGGCACCATGTCGGGACTGACGGCCCTTGTGGGCAACCTGGGCGGAGTTCTGGCACAGACTCCCCTGGCCATCCTGGTTGGGCTGTTCAGTTGGCGGGCTTCCTTTATGAGCATCGGAACAGCAACCGGACTCATCGCCGTCATGTGCTGGACGGTGATCCGAAACACCCCCCAAGACAAGGGATTCCCTCCCATCAACGAAGCCCTTTCGTCCTCTTCCCCGCTGCCCCCGGTTCCCCTGAGAACATCTCTCAAGCGAGTGGCCTTCAACTGGCGGATCTGGCCCTTGTTCGTCTTCTCCGGATGCTTCAGCGGTGTTTACCTGACCATCTCAGGGACATGGGGAACCCCGTATCTTCAGGATGTATACGCCATGACCATCGAAGAGGCTGCCTCCGTCGTCTCCTATACGATCTACGGGACCATTATGGGCAGTCTGATCATGGGCAATCTCTCGGATCGGATCGGTCTCAGGAAGACCCCCCTGGTAATCATGAACGTTCTGGCCACGATGGTCTGGTCAGCAACAGTACTTCTCTGGAAGAGCGCTCCTCCAGTCTCCATACTCCGTCCCCTGTTCTTCCTGTTGGGTTTTCTGACAACATCCTATGTCCTGTCATGGGGGGTTATCAAGGAGATCAACGACCCACGATCCACCGGAGTCGCCATCGCCCTGGCGAACACGGGATCCTTCCTCGGCAGTGCCATGATCACGTCCCTGATGGGAACAGCGGTCGAACGATTGGCCCATCTTCCCGCCCAGGTCAGGTTCCACGGTGCCCTGAGCATCTGTCTGGCAGCAACCGTTCTGGGGCTTGCCTGCTCGTTGCTCTTCCCGGAAACCCAGTGTCGAAACATCTGGTGCGATCCCGATGAGTGACCTGAACAATACCCTCATCCCAGCAACCTCATGGACACGGATCCATCTTGTCCATCAAGGCTCTCGGGTGGGAACTCTACCGCACCTATTCGACCGTCGGATAAATCCCCAAAAAGGTCATCGCCGCTCACGGGACATGTAGGTGTTCAATACATCCGTTACACAGATGAAACAAAGACACCTCGTTCTTAAAGTTGGTTCAACACAGGGTCGGATTTTTGGGGAAACAAAATGGCGAACTTGAACGTTCTCTGAGTCCTGTAGTGAGTCGGCAAAACTTATGAGCAGACGCGCTTTTCAGGGGAACGTGTGCAGATCGATGTAAAGACCGTCGCCTTGAAGGGCACCTCCTGTGCCCTCTCGGCTTGACTCGAATGGGCTCCGTCGAAACAACCTGAGACGAGTTTCTAAGTTTTTAGAGGTTCCCTCAAGATCACGTATACGAGAAAAAGAGGCCACCCCTCTCATGGGGACAGCCTCTAATCGTCGGTCGTTCCACTATACGATGGCTTGCCTACTCCTCCTCCAACTCGGCCTGGCGGCGAGCGATGACTTTTTTGGAGATCTCCTCCGGTACCGGGTCATAATGGGAATACTCCATGGTGAAGTTCCCCCGACCGGAGGTCATGGACCGAAGCTGAATGGCGTACTGGAACATCTCAGACAGGGGAGCCTGAGCCTTGACCACCTGGAGGCGCCCCATGGAGTCCACGCCCATGATCCGTCCCCGGCGGGTGTTCATGTCACCCATGACGTCGCCAAGATACTCGTCAGCCACGGTCACCTCGACGTCCATGATGGGCTCCAGGAGGACCGGAGAGGCCTCGGACATGCCCTTCTTAAAGGCCAAATGGGCCGCCGTCTTAAAAGCCATCTCCGAGCTGTCGACATCGTGGTAGGATCCGAAGACCAGAGTAGCCTTGAAGTCCACCGTCCGGAAGCCAGCTAAGACCCCCTTGTTGAGGGCCTCCTTCAGCCCCTTTTCCACGGCGGGTATATACTGTTTAGGCACGGCCCCGCCGACGATCTTATCCTCAAAGACAAAACCCTCTCCGGTCGGCAACGGTGAGAACTCCACGTGAACATCGCCATACTGACCGTGGCCGCCGGTCTGTTTCTTGTGCTTTCCCTGAGCCTTGGCAGTCTTTCGAATCGTCTCCCGATAAGGCACTTCAGGGGTTCTGACGTCGAGATCCACGCCGTAGCGCTCCTTGATTCGGGCCAGGACGATATCCAGATGCAGGTTACCCATGCCAGAGAGGACATTGTCCCCGGTCTCGGGATTTTTCTCAAAACGAAGGATAGGGTCCTCCTCCAACATCTTGTGCATAGCCGTTGAGAGCTTATCCTCGTCGGATCGGCTTTTAGCGTCCACCGCTACGCTATAGACCGGCCTGGGGAACTTGATGGGAGGAAAAATAGCCGTCGCACCCTTGACTCCGAGGGTATCGCCCACCCGAGTGCTCTGGAGCTTCGGAATGGCCACGATCATCCCCACGGTGATCTCCTTCACCTCTTTGCCGTCCTTGCCCTGCATGACCTTGAAAGCGCTGATCCGCTCCTCCTCCTGACGATTCACGTTGAAGAGGGTCTGGTCGGACGTCAGGGAACCCGAGTTCACCCGGATGAAACTGAGTTTGCCGACGTAGGGGTCGACCATGACCTTGAAACACAGGGCTGAGAAATCTCCCTCCGGGTCGGGAGCGATCTCCATGGAATTCTTCTCGGACTTTGCCGTTCGGGAACGGGTCTCCCGAGGGGAAGGAAGCTCGTCGGCGATGACGCTCAGGAGCTGAAGAACACCGACGTTGGCCGTGGCAGATCCTGGAAGCACCGGGTAGATCTTTCGAGCAGCGATGGCCTGCCTGAGCAGGGGCCACATCTCCTCAAGGGGGATCTCCTCGCCGTCCAGATACCGCATCATCATATCGTCATCTTCCTCGACGATGTTCTCCACCAACTGCCCTCTCTGGACGTTCATGGCGTCCTTCAAGTCGTCGGGGACGGGGACCTCCTCGAAGTCCCTGGAGCCATCGGCCTTGTAGACATACGCCTTCTCACGAAGGACGTCTACCAAGCCCTTGAAGCCGGATTCCTGACCAATGGGCAGGAAGAAGCTGTGGGCCTTCTTGCTGAGCTGATCCCGGATATCGTCCACGGTTCGTTGATAGTCGCCGTTATCCCGATCCATCTTGTTGACGAAGAAAACCACAGGGGTGCTGAACTCCTCGGCAAACTCCCAGGCTTTCCCGGTCTGGACCTCGACACCGTCAACGGCGCTGACCACGACTACCGACGAGTCTGCAACCCTCATGGCGGAGCGCATATCCCCTAAAAAGTCGGCATAGCCTGGGGCGTCCATGACGAAAATGGTCTTGCCGCCGTGTTCAACATTGGCCAGCGCTGTGCTTATGGAGATCTGGCGCTTCTGTTCTTCCGCACCGAAATCGGTCACGGTGTTGCCGTTCTCCACGGTACCCAGTCGAGTGGTCACACCCGTGTCGTAGAGCATGGCCTCGACCAGGGAGGTCTTCCCCGCTCCACCGTGAGCGACGACGGCGACTGATCGAATATCCTCTGGCTTGTATCCCATCTTCGTACCTCCTTGAGATTCAGCGTATCTGCTGATGTCGTGCGGATGGCGCTTCGACGGAAAGAAACGCGACTCCTTCACGAAAAAACGAGGCGCCCCGACGCCCAAGGCGAGGGCAAACGCCGTTGTTATTGTATCAGATTCAGAGCCGGTAAATCACCGAGGCAGTTCCTCGTCTAAAAGGCGAGAGACCTCCCGGGGATCGGCCTGCCCCCGGGCCTCCTTCATCACCTGCCCCTGAAGGAACTTTCGCTTCTTGCCCTTTTTATCCTCGCCGGATCGGATCACCTGCACCACGTCGTCGTTGGCAGAGAGGACCGATCGAATCAGGTCAACCAAGCCACCGCCGGAAAGGTTCCCCGCCGTGGCTCCGCATCGCTCCATGGCCCGATCCAACGAGACCTTCTCAGTGACCATGACGTCGAAGACCTCTCTGGCCACGGTGGTGGAAAGTTCCTTATCCTCGACCATGGAGAGGAGCCGAGCCAGCACCGACGGATCCAGAGCAAGATCCGACAGGGAACGCCCTCCCTCGTTCATGGTTCGCAAGACCTCGGTCCGAATCCAGTTAGAGGCCCGAGAGGGCGAAGCCCCCTGGGAGACCACAGCCTCGAAGAAATCCGCCATCTCCCGGTGCTCGGTCACAACGGCGATGTCCTCGGGGGGAAGACCAAATGACCGTTCGTACCGGGCCCTCTTGTCCCATGGCAGTTCAGGCAGACTGCGGAGAGCGTTCTCAACGTACCGGTCCGGCAGGACCAATGGCGGCAGGTCGGGCTCCGTAAAATACCGATAGTCGTTGGACTCCTCCTTGCTTCTGGAGGAACTCGTGGAGTTCGTCCCGTCGTCCCAGTTTCGGGTCTCCTGACGGATCGTCCCCCCCTCAAGGAGGATACCCCTCTGTCGCTCGATCTCGTATTCCAGGGCCCGTTCCAGGGCACGGAGGGAGTTCATATTCTTCACCTCAACCCGATCACCCCATCGACCGTCGGAGACCTTGAGGGAGACGTTCGCATCGACCCTCATGGACCCTTTCTCCATATCTCCGTCTGAAACGCCCAGATATCGAACCAGCTGACGGAGAGCCGCCACGTACTCCCTAGCCATTCTGGAGGACGTGATATCCGGGTCCGAGACGATCTCCGCCAGAGGGACCCCCGACCGATTGTAGTCGACAAAGGACTGGGTGGAGCCCACGATCCGACCGTCGGAGGCCCCGTGGACTAATTTCCCGGCGTCCTCCTCCAGATGAAGCCTGGTAATTCCCACTCGATGAGGAGCGCCGTCGTCGCCGGTCATGATGACCGAGCCCTTCTCCGCCAGGGGGACGTAGAACTCGGATATCTGGTACGCTTTGGGAAGATCCGGGTAAAAGTAATTTTTACGGTCAAACCGGGTCACCGGATTGATTCGGCATCCCAGAGCAAGACCGGCTCGAACCCCCAACTCCACCACCCTCTCGTTGAGCACTGGCAGGGTACCGGGCTGACCGGTACACAGCGGACATATATTGGTGTTGGGAGTGGCACCTATATAGTCGGTGGAACAGCCGCAGAAAAGTTTTGTCTTGGTGGCCAGCTGGACATGAATCTCCAGACCGATCACAGGGGTGAACGAAAGCGTCATCGAGATACACCTCCTTCGGCGATGGACGCCTCTCCGAACCGACGCTCCAGGACCGACGCCATCCCCACAATCTCGGTCTCTCCCCACCTGGGACCGATGAGCTGGACCCCCAGGGGAAGGCCACCGTCCGTGTACCCCACGTTCATGGAAAGGCCGGGCAGCCCGGCCATGTTCACCGGTAGGGTGAAGACATCGGCCATATACATGGCCAACGGGTCATCTATGAGCTCGCCCACTGTAAAGGCCGGAGTCGGAGAGACAGGCAATACGATGGAGTCCACCCGAGAGAAGGCCTGGGCGAACTCCCGACGAATCACCTGTCGGACCTTCTGGGCCTTGAGGTAGTAGGCATCGTAGAATCCGGCACTCAACACGTACGTTCCGGTGAGGATCCGCCGTTTCACCTCGGTCCCGAAGCCCTCCTTACGAGTGGTCAGGTACAGATCCATGATGGACTCAGCTTGAGCGGCGGATCTGCCGTAGCGAACTCCGTCGTATCGAGCGAGGTTTGAGCTGGCCTCGGCAGGGGCGAGGATATAATAACAGGCCATGCCGTACTCAATGGCGGTCGTCAGTGAGATGGGGACGATCCGGGCTCCAGCCTCCTCACAGGCACTCACCGTCTCCTGAAAGGCACGACGAACCGACTCGTCGTAGTCGTAGCCTTCGATCTCCCGGATCACGCCCACGGACTTACCTTTCAGGTCCTTCCTGGCCAACGTTTCTCCGTAGAGATCCCGATCCCGAACGGCGCTGGTGGAGTCCAGAGGATCGTGCTCCCCCAAGGTCTCCATGACCAGGGCCAGATCCTGAGCGGTTCGGGCAAAGGGACCGATCTGGTCCAGGGACGAGGCAAAGGCAACCAGGCCGTACCGGCTGACCCGACCGTAGGTCGGTTTGAGACCGTAGGTCCCACAGAAGGACGCTGGCTGACGAATGGATCCTCCGGTATCGCTCCCCAGAGCGAGGGGAGCGTACCCTGCCGAGACGGCGGCGGCGCTGCCGCCGGAGCTACCGCCGGGGACCCTGTCGATATCCCAGGGATTACGCGTCACACCGTAGGCAGAGTTTTCCGTGGAGCCCCCCATGGCAAACTCGTCCATGTTCGCCTTGCCCAGAATCACAGCTCCGGCCTGGTGAAGCAGCCGGACAACCGTGGCATCGTACGGCGGCAACCAGCCATCGAGAATGGAGCTGCCGCAGGTGGTCGCAACACCGGCGGTGCACATGTTGTCCTTCAGGATAACCGGCACACCGCCCAGGGAGCCCAGATCCTCCCCTCCAGCACGACGGTCGTCCAGGGAGCGTGCCCGGCGCTCAGCCTCCTCCCGAAGGACCAGGAGCATAGCGTGAATTCTGGGCTCCATGGCGTCGATCCGATCCAGACAGGAACGGGTCACGTCCAAGGCGCTGAATTTGCCGTCCCGGACCCCTTGGGCCATCTCGACGGCTGAAAGTCGAAACAGGTCCATCAGGCATCACCGCCGATCCGTGGAACCCTGATAAAGTCCCCGTCCCGAGAGGGTGACTGCTTCAGAATGGCCTCCCTGTCAGGCCAGGTCGTGACGGAATCTTTCCGAAGCCTGAGGGGGACCCCCTCCTCCAGCGCCAGAGGATCCACATCGCTCAGGTCCAGCTCGTCCAACTTTCCGAAATGCTCGAGTATGGAATTAAAGTGATCCGTCAAGCCATCGACCTCCTCATCGCCAACATCCAGGCGGGCCAAAAGGCCAACCTTTCGCACGTCATCCGGAGTGATTTTCATGAATCGTCCTCCCTTTCTCCTTGATCCAATCCATCCAGCAGGGCGTAAAACCCCGCTTCGTCCAGAACAGGAACTCCCAGTTTCTGAGCCTTCTCAAGCTTACTGCCCGGCGCATCGCCGACGACCAGGTAGCTTGTCTTGCCGCTCACGGCAGCCGTGGTCGCACCTCCCAGGGACTTCACCAAAGCCTGAGCGTCCGAACGAGTGGATCGGTCGAGCTCTCCGGTAAAGACGAAGGTGAGCCCGGCCAGGCTCTCTCCTCTCACAGTTTTTTCCTCTTGAGCCTTCGACACGCCCAGGTTTTTCAGCCGCTCCAGGGTTCGCCGGTTCTCATCATCGGCGAAAAAGGCCATCAGCGACGCGGCGATAGTCGGTCCGATGCCATCGATGGCAGCAAGATCCTGGGCATCGGCCAGTGCCAGCATGTCCATGGAGCCAAAACGCTTCGCCAGTATCTCGGCCACGGAGATCCCCACGTTTCGTATCCCAAGACCGGCCAGCAGGGCGGCCATGGGGCGATCTTTCGAGACCTTGATGGCCCGGACGAGGTTGGACGCCGATGTAGGCCCCATACGGTCCAGAGAGATAAGCTGCTCCTCTCTGAGCTCGTACACATCAGCCAGACTCCGAACCAGTCCAGTCTCGACCAGCTGCGCCGCAACCCGTTCTCCCAGCCCCCGAATGTCCATACACCCTCTGGAGGCAAAGTGCCGAAGCCCCTCGTTCATCTGAGCCGGACAGGAGCGGTTCGGACACCGCCAGGCGACCTCATCGGGCAACCGGACCGCTGTGGCACCGCACACCGGGCACTGTCGGGGCATCTCAAAAGGCGCCTCGCTGCCGGTCCGGACATCGGTCACAGCCTGGACGATCTCGGGGATGATCTCTCCAGCTTTTCGGACCACGACCGTATCACCAATGCGGACGTCCTTCCGGCGAATTTCGTCCTCGTTATGCAGACTGGCCCGACGGACCACGGACCCTGCCAACGAGACCGGATCCAGTTGGGCCACGGGCGTCATTGTACCCGTCCTGCCCACGGAGATCACTATATCCCGAAGGATCGTGGTTCGCTCCTCCGGGGGATATTTGTACGCCACAGCCCATCGGGGAGCGCGAGCCGTCTGGCCCAGACGATCCCATTGAGACACGGGATCAGCCTTGACGACGACCCCATCGGTGACGTAGTTCAGGGAAAAACGCCCCTCGTGCCATTTCTCCACGAAAGCCGTCACCCCATCAAAATCGGAACAGGCCGCCCAGGCATCCTGGACAGGAAACCCGGCCTCACGAAGCCATCGAAGAAGCTCTGCCTGACCGTGGATACCGTGCGCTGGAGGGTCTACAACAGAATAGACGAATAGATCAAGCCCTCGAGCGGCAGCGATCTCAGGATCCAGCTGTCTCAAACTGCCAGCAGCGACGTTTCTCGGGTTGGCAAAGGGTGGTTCGCCACGGTCATCCCGATCCTCGTTCAGCGTGGCAAAACGGCTCTTGGGCATGTACACCTCTCCACGCACCTCCAGCCTTCCTGGCACGGAGAGAGCCAGGCGAAGTGGCAGGGAGCGAATCGTGAGGAGATTGGACGTGACGTCCTCGCCGACAGTGCCGTTGCCCCTGGTGGAGCCGCTCTGAAACACCCCGTCTCGGTAGATCAGAGACACAGCCAACCCGTCTATCTTGAGCTCACAGATCCACGGAAAAAGTTCCTGGGCCCCCTGAGCTCTCTGGAGAAAAGCCCGAAGAGCCTGAAGGTCAAAGACGTCCTCCAGACTCAGCATAGGGGGGGAGAGCTCCACTTTTTGAAAGGCATCCAACGGCTGGCCTCCCACCCGTCGAGAGGGAGAATCTTGAGCTATCATGGACGGATAGGCAGCCTCCAGCTTCAACAATTCCTCCATGAGGCGGTCGTACCGATCGTCGGACAGTTCCGGGGCATCCAGAACGTAGTACAGATGAGCATGACGGGCAAGAGCTGCCCGAAGCTCCTCGTACCGCCTCAAAACATCCTGGGAAATGGCCGGTTTTGAAGGCATCAGTCCTTAGGCTTCATCGTCGGGAAGAGGATGACGTCTCGAATGGATCGACTGTCGGTGAGGAACATGACTATCCGATCGATGCCGACTCCCAGACCTCCTGTTGGGGGCAAGCCCTGCTCCAGGGCGTTCACGAAATCCTCGTCAAAGGGGTGACTCTCATCGTCTCCGGCCTCCTTGAGCCGGGCCTGATCCTCGAAACGGGCTCTCTGGTCGATGGGATCGTTGAGCTCGCTGAAGCCGTTGGCTACCTCGCTGCCACAGATGAAGAGCTCAAATCGATGGGTGTAGTCAGGCCTCTCAGGATCCCGTTTGGACAGGGGGGATATCTCAGTAGGATGCCCCATGACGAAGGTGGGCTGGACGAGGTGACTTTCGACGAAGGTCTCGATCATCATGGTCAGAATCTTGAACCGACTCTCGGTGCCATCCAGCTCCAGTCCCTTATCCCTGGCGATATGCCGAGCTTCCTCGTCGGAGTCAATCTCATCGAAGTCCACGGAGCAAATCTCTCGAACCAGCTCGACCATCGTCGCCCTACGAAAAGGGGCACCGAGGTCCAGTTCGGTACCCTGCCACGTCACGGTAGTGGTTCCCATGGCGTCCCGAGCTGCGTTGCGGACGATCTCCTCGGTGAGGTTCATCATGTCCACGTAGTCGCAGTAGGGCCAATAGACCTCCATGGCCGTGAACTCCGGGTTGTGCATCGCGTCCATGCCCTCGTTACGGAAGTTCTTGCCCATCTCGTACACCCGCCCCATCATCCCGACGACAAGCCGCTTCAGGTGGAGCTCGGTGGCGATTCGGAGGTACATGTCCAGATCGAGAGCGTTGTGATGGGTGACAAAGGGACGGGCGTTGGCTCCCCCTGCGAGGTAGGAAAGGATCGGCGTCTCCACCTCCATGGTCCCGTGAGCTTCAAGTGTGGAGCGAACCGACGAAATGATCCTGGCCCTCTGACGGAAGACGTCCCGAACGTCGGGATTGACCATGAGGTCGACGTACCTCTTCCGATACCGAACCTCCATGTCGGTCAGACCATGCCACTTCTCCGGTAGAGGACGGAGGGCCTTACTCAGGAGAACACACCGTTCCACCGCCACGGTCAACTCTCCCCGTTTGGTCCTGAAGGGATGGCCCTGAACACCGATAATATCGCCGGCGTCGATCCATTTCTTGAAAAACCCGTAGTCCTCCTCGCCCATGGTGTCCAAGCGGAAATAGAGCTGCATCGATCCGGTCTCGTCCTGCATGTTGGCAAAGGCCGCCTTGCCCTGCTTCCGAACCGTCATGAGCCGACCTGCCACGGAGAGGTGAACGTCCTTCCGGGACTGATCAACATCTATACAGTCGTACTCCTCACGAACCTGGGCCAGAACATGTTCCACGTCCCAGTTTTCGTGAACATAGGGGTCGTATCCCTCGTTTTCCCGAAGCCTCCGAAGTTTATCCAATCTCTGCCGGAGGATCTCATCCTCGGGCGCTACGGTGCCTCGTTCCTTCTCACTCATCGAACAGTCCCCTTTCAAAAAATTGCCGCCAGCGGCGGGTCAGATCGTGTACAGCAGCCCAACCGGAGACAGCTCCAATCGCCCGTTTATAGGGAGCACACCCCGGCACCCCGCAAAACATCCCGGACATCATCCGTTTCAGAAGAACAAGGGCCACTTTTTCCCCATGCAGGGAGACCAGATCGTCCGCCAGGGCAGCGAAGAGCTCCGCCCGATCCTCCAGAGACGCCCGAAGGAACGGGGAATCCTGGACATTATAGCCTAAGTAAGCCAGGATACGAGGGATAACGAAGGGATCGGCAACAGCGCCTCGGGCGAGGAACACCGAGACACATCCACCATCCAGGGCTTTGGTCACCGATTCAGGCCCCGTCATATCCCCTGAGGCCGAGATGAACCCCGGGAAAGCCCGAGCGACTCTAAAGACCTCGTTCAGATCCGAACATCCCTCATACCTCTGAGAGGCGGTTCTACCGTGGATGCCCACGTTATCCGCACCAGCCTCGATGAGGGCGGAGGCAAAAGTCAGGGTATCAGGCCCTCCGTCCCTGGAGACGATCTTGCGGATTTTAGGCCACACGGGCAACCCAAAAGTCTTAAGCCCCTGAACCATCGAGACGGCAATATCCAGCCGATCCAGAAGCCGAGCCCCAGCCCCCTTCTTCAGGACCTTGGGCATAGGACAGGCCATGTTGATGCCGATGCCGTCAAAAGGACCGCCAAGCTCCAGAGCCCTCTGGGCTCCCCGGAGCAAGGTATCCCGATCACCGGCAAAAAGCTGCAGGATCAGAGGGCCTTCATCAGGAGCCCGGGCCAGCATGCCAGCGGTCTTTTTGTTCTCTCGAATGAGCCCGGCACAGCTTACCATCTCGGTGTGAGCCAGCCCCACCCCCAGACGCCAGAACAGGCACCGGATTCCCGGAACCGTCACTCCGGCCAGAGGCGACAGCATGACAGGATTCCTCAGACTCACCCCCCCAACGGTCACGGGGCCGACAGTCACCGTTTTTGATCCCCCTGAACCCGATCGTAGATCAGGCGAAGCCCCTCCAGGGTCAGCCAGGGATCAACCGAATCTATGGTCTCGGAGACCTCGGCCATGGTTGAGGCATGGCCACCGGTAGCCACCACAGGGGTGACTGTTCCCAACTCCCTCCAGATATGGCGCACCAGGGCATCCACGGAACCAGCCGTTCCATAGACAACCCCGGACTGAATGGCCGTCTTGGTGGACACCCCGATAACGCTTTCGGGGACCTCCAGAGCCACTTGAGGAAGCTTGGATGTCTTGCCGAAGAGCGCGTCCATGCTCGTCACCAGCCCCGGCGAGATGGTCCCTCCCAGGTACGCCCCTTTCGGAGAGATCACGTCCAGGGTAATGGCCGTACCGAAGTCCACCACGATCAGAGGAGCTCCGTATTGAGCGACCCCGGCCACCGAGTTGACCAGACGGTCGGCCCCCACCTCCCACCTGTTAGCATAGGCGATCTCGATCCCCAGGTCCATCTCCGCCGATATCGACAGACACGTGGTGTTCAGGTACAACGAGACCGCCTCGACAAAGTTCTTGTCCAGGGCCGGGACCACACTGGATATGGCGGCCCCCGATATCTCCGAGGGAAGAACCGACGACACGTTCAGGAGATTGAGCAACAAAAGGCCAAGCTCATCGGAGGTCTTTCTCTCCGAGACGAGCCTCCAGTGGCAAACAATACGGTCATCGTCAAGAAGTCCGACCACGGTCGTGGTGTTCCCCACGTCAATACCAAGAAACATGGACAAGCCTCCTTTGACACACGGGGGCACATCGGCCCCATCAAAAAAGAACGATAGATCCCACCAAAACGACGATGACCCCAAAGGTCAGACAGGCCCGAAAAGGCGATATCCGAAACCGAAGGGCCAAAAGGGCAGCTAAAACCGACGCCGACAGGGCCGAAAGCCAGGGAGAGCAGCCTATGGACGGCCACCGCCACACGATCCAGGCACCCAGATCCCACAGAGCGAAGGCCTTCTCGGGAACGGCGGCCAAGACCCACCCTCCGGGCAGCCCAAGGACTGCCGGGATCGAGAGAAACACCGCAAGAGGGAGGAGAACCGCGAAAACTGGAACGGCGACGAGGTTCAAGAGCAACCCCGCAAGAGGCACAGAACCAAACGCTCCTGCTATAAGAGGAGCCGTCACGAACCAGAGAGCCGGACTTACCAGGACACATCTCACCCTCCCGGACAGAGTGGAAACCTTTGCCAGAGCAGTTATCGTCGTGGCACACAGCATAGAGAGCTGCCATCCGAGATCCCAGAGCCACCAGGGACGCCACACAAGAAGGGCTGTCCCCGCCGCCGCCACCGAGTTCACCCCGGAGGCTGGACGACCGTGCGCCACCCCCAGGAGCACCAACTGGATCATGACCGCAGCACGAAGGGCGCTGGCGGCCCCTCCTGCCAGAAGGACGTAGCCCCACACGATCAGCGATACCAGCCCCCATCCCAGGCGACGTCTGCCTAAAAAGAACCACGCCCAGGCAGCGACGACCCCCACGTGAAACCCCGAGACAGCCAGAAGGTGAGCCGTCCCCCACCGGGAGTGATCCCGAATCAGGTCGGGGTCCTTGACACCCAGGAGCATCGCCAGGAGATATCCCCTCGTACGGGGAGGCAGCCGTAAAAGAATCCTGCGGCGAAGCTCCCACCTGAGGACGTTCAGACTCCATCGAGATCGTAAAGGCGTCAAGGAACGGGGAATAACCTCGGCGGTCACGCCCCGGGCCAGCCAATACATCCGTTGGTCAAAACCACCCTTACGGGATGGCCGAAAAGGAAACGTCGGGCCGACGAGCCTCACGGCACTCCCTTCGGGAAGAGAGCGAAAAGCAGGCACCGTGACGAGAAACCGTCCCATATCGGTCTGAACGACCATCGCTCGCCGTCCACCCCAGGCCCGTTCCAGAACGACCGTCCCGGAACAATTGACCGTCTCCGGAGGCGAGGGAACCGTCAAACCCCGTGAGCAAAGCCATCCCACGATACCGCTCAGACAGACGACGAGAAGGGCACTCAGTCCCCGGCGGAGATCCCACCGTGAACAGAGACTCACCACGAAACCGAGGCACAGAGCCATAACCACGGCAGCCACAACCCAGTGAGGCGATCCATGAGCCAGGCATACGCCAAGAACCAGGGCCCCAAAGACAGGAAGCAGAGGTGCCTCGGCCAGGATATCCACGTCAGCGAACCGTCACCAGAGGACGCAGGACTTCCAGCTTGCGGGGACCGATACCCCGAACCTTCAGGAGTTCATCCACGGATCGAAAAGCCCCTTCTTTTCGACGGTAGTCCAGGATCCGGCCGGCAGTAACCGGCCCCACCCCGGGCAAGGCCATCAGATCAGTTTTGTCGGCTTGATTCAGGTTTACTGGTCGTGACGTGATCGGCTGTTCGGACGGGGCACGCCCTTTCGAAGAAGCCCTCTCCCCGGCACTTCTTCCGACACCGACGACTCCGGGCAAAGCTTCCTTAGCAGGGACGTGAAGATGGATCCCATCTGCCAGAGGAGCCGCCAAGTTCACCGCCACCGGATCAGCCCGAGGAGTGAGCCCACCCGCTGATTCCACCAGATGGTACGCCCGACTGTCGGGAGGCAGATGGTAGACCCCGGGGGACCGGACAGCCCCTGTGACATAGACCACCCACTGGGCTGGAGGCTTAGGCGTCGTTGTTGAGACGGGAACAGTCGAGGAGGAATCCCCTTCCGACACCTCGGAGACGGAAAGGTGCTCTGATGGAGCCGGCCCTGCCACGGTCGTCGGGAGACCACTCTCCCAGCGACCAGCGAAATGTCGAATCAGGCTCCCAGCCAGGACGAAACAGAGGAGCCCCACGAGGGGCAGGAGCAGTATCCTCTTTCCTTTACTTACCGCCAATCACAGCACCTCCCGATACGACAGTTTCTCATCACTCGACCGAGATCACACGTCCGTGCAGACACCAATTTTCGGCACGAAGAATCTCCACCTGGGCAAAGCGTCCGAGCCAGGACGACTCCCCGGGACAGAGAATCACTTTATCGGTTCCGGTCCGGCCCTGGATCAGGCCATCGCCCTTGGGAGCTACGCTGTCGAGCAGTATGCGATATCGTCGCCCCACCAGGGCCCGGTTGATTTCCATGGCGATGGAGGCCTGAAGCCGGTTGATCTCACCCAATCTACGCTGTTTTTCCTCCCTGCTCAGTTGATCCTTCATGGACGCCGCCGGCGTCCCCGATCGGGGCGAATACGCAGCGGTGTGGACCAGATCGAACCGAAACCGTCGAATCGCCGCCATCGACGCCTGAAACTCCTCCTCCGTCTCGCCGGGGAATCCCACGATCAGGTCGGAGGTCAATCCAACCTCGGGAAGCCCCGATCGGATCATCTCCACCGTCCGGGCGTATTCCTCAAGGGAATACCGGCGGTTCATCCTCTTGAGAATTCTGTCGCTTCCGGCCTGGATGGGCAGGTTTATCCCGGGACAGATGCTGGGGTGGGACGCCATAACCTCGACCACGTCACTGGTGAGGTCGTTGGGGTAGGACGTGAGAAATCGAACCAGCTCCACCCCGTCGGTCTCGGCCACCTCCCTGAGGAGGTCGGAAAAACGATAGTTCTCCAGATCCGATCCGTAGGTATCCACGTTCTGCCCCAAGAGGGAGATCTCCTGAACCCCCTCGCCCACGAGTTCCCGAACCTCTCGCATGATATCCCCGGGAGGACGGGACTGAAACCGCCCCCGAACGTGCGGAACGATACAGTACGTGCAGAAATTATCGCATCCGTAGGCTATCGTCACCGATGCCCGCCACGGGTTGATCCGATACACGGGCGTCACGTCCAGATCGTGAACCGACCGGGGATCCTGGTCGATCAGGTCTACCGTCTCCCCGGCCATGATCCGCTCCACCCCAGATGGCACGCCGCCCAGGCTCCGGGGACCGGCCACCAGCCGAAGCCAGGGGAAACGGCTCATCATCTCTCGCCCCACGTTCTGAGCGATACATCCCACCAGACAGACCAAGGGCCCCCGGCGAGACTCCCAGGACAGACGATGGCGGCCCAGCTCGCTCCAGACCTTATGTTCGGCCTTATCCCGTATACTACACCCGACGTAGAGGACGACGTCGGCGCTCTCCTCTGGAACCTCACGCCACCCCCGAAGGATCAGGGCCGTCCGAAGCCGGTCCCCATCGTAGGCGTTCATCTGACATCCGTATATCTTTATAGCAAAACTCCCCACCGATTCCCCTCCAGTTCGTATGGACAGCCCCTCGTCCATGGACCATCACAACTCAAGGTATCTTACCGTAAAAATCACGGTAAAAAAAGGAGACCATAGCCCCCGACCGCTAAAAAAGGAGGAGCTACCCTGGGGATCGAGGCAGCTCCTCACGTCGTCGCGCTGTCAACTGTCACTTGTCCTCTGTCAGCTATTCATTCTCCATTGTCCATCATCACGCTCCGGCTTCGTACATCGCCTTTAGGGAGAAAGCTCAAAAGGCGGGGACAACCCCTCCGCCGTAGCTCTCAAGAATGAAGCGTCGCACCTTGTCGCTCTGAAGGATCGCGACCAGGGCTTTGACAGCCTGACCGTTCTGCTCCCCTGACCGGACGGCCACGATGTTGGCGTAGGGGGATTCCTCCCCCTCCAGGACGAGGGCGTCCTCGGTCGGTTTGAGCCCCGCCTCAATGGCGTAGTTGCCGTTGATGACCGCTCCGTCCACGTCCTGAAGCACCCGCGGCAACTGGGCCGCCTCGATGGATTTGAAGCGGATCTTTTTAGGGTTTTCCACCACGTCCAGCTCGGTGGCCTCCAGTCCCGCCGAGTCTGAGAGCCTGATGAGCCCCCGGGCCTGAAGGAGCAAAAGGGCACGCCCTCCGTTCACGCTGTCGCTCGGGATGGCGATGGTCGCCTCCTGAGGGATGTCCTCGAGGCGGGCGTGTCGTTTGGAGTAGAGCCCCAGGGGCTCCACATGGATAGCCCCGGCCGAGACCAGATCCAGCTTGTGGTCCCTGACAAAGCTCTTCAGATAGGGCAGATGCTGAAAGAAATTTGCGTCCAGCTCGCCTTCCTGAAGGGCCAGGTTTGGTTTCACGTAGTCGGTGAACTCCACGATCCTGAGCTCGATTCCCTGATCGTGCAGATCGTCCCTGACCAGATCGAGGAGCTGGGCGTGAGGCACAGGGCTGGCCCCCACGACCAGAGCCTGGGACGCCCAGGCTCCACTCACCGTCAACAGAACGAGGACAGCTCCCAGGATCGTTCTTCCGTATGCCAGTGTCTTCTTCATCTTCTCATTCCTCTCTGACGTCTCATCACGTCCATCGAAATTATGTATATGGCACATCCGAGAGGGGCCGCAGATCCCCCCTTGAGATCACCCCAACGCCCATCAGAGATTTCGACTGAGATAGGCCGCCAGACGGTTCCCCAGGGCCTGAATCCCCTGGACCATGACGACGATCACCAGTACCGCTGCGATGAGCACGTCGGTCTGAAATCTGTGAAAACCGTATCGAATAGCCAGATCCCCCAGTCCTCCCCCACCGATGGCTCCCGCCATGGCCGAGTAGCCGATGATGTTGATCACCGTGAGGGTACCGCCCAGGACAAGCCCGGGAAGCGCCTCGGGGATCATGACCTTCAGGACCACGTCACGAACCCGTGAGCCCATGGCTAGTGCCGCCTCGATCACTCCGGGATCGACCTCCTTGAGAGCGCCCTCCACGATCCGGCCCACAAAGGGTGCGGCACCGATGGACAGCGGAACCACCGTTGCCGTGGTTCCTATGGTGGTTCCCACCACAAGCCGAGAGAGGGGAAAGAGCACGATCATCAGGATGATGAAGGGAAAGGAGCGAAGGACGTTGACCGCTCCATCCATAATCTGATAAAGTCGGGGACTCTCCAGAAGCCCCCCTTCCCCGGTCAGGATGAGAGTAATTCCCACGGGAAAGCCGAGAACCACCGCAAAAAAGGACGAGAGAGCCACCATGTACAGGGTCTCGCCTGTAGGAGCCACAAGCATCTCGCCTATTCGAAGCCATCTATCCATTCCAGACCACCTCCAGAGCCAGTCCCTGTTCCCTGAAAAAACTCAGGGCCTCGTCTATCGCGCCGGATTTTCCCGAGAGCTGTACCGTCAGATTACCTACCTGGCTCGCGTACAGTCTGTCGATCTCGCCAGCCAGGATATTCACGTCAACGCCGGAGTGCCAAATCGCCCTGGAGACCACGGGCAAGCTCGCCGAAGCGCCCTCGAAACGCAGGATATACACGGGGCATCCTGCCATTCGGGGGAGATCGTCCCAATCAGGTCCCCTTCTGGGAAGTTCCGTGAGGAGCTCCCTGGCCGCGTCGGTTCGGGGATGGAGAAAGACCTCCCGCACTGGCCCCTCCTCCACCACGCATCCAGCGTCCAGAATGGCGACACGATGGCAGATCTCCCGTATGACGTCCATCTCGTGGGTGATGAGGACGACGGTCAACCCCATGCATCGGTTTACGTCCTCCAGAAGATGAAGGATGGATCGGGTCGTCCTGGGATCCAGAGCGCTGGTGGCCTCGTCGCACAGAAGGACCTTGGGTCTGGGCGCCAACGCCCGAGCGATGGCGACCCTCTGTTTCTGACCTCCGCTGAGCTGAGCTGGCCAGGCACCGGTTTTGTCGTCCAACCCCACCAGAGACAGCATCTCTTTCACCCGTTCGTTCACGGCATCCTGACGCCATCCGGCGATCTCTAGAGGGTAGGCCACGTTCTGCCAGACGGTTCGGGATTTCAGGAGATTGAAGTGCTGAAAGATCATGCCGATGCTCCGCCGGGTCAGGAGAAGTTCCGCAGGAGCAAGGCATCCCAGATCGACACCGTCCACCAGAACCCGTCCAGATGTCGGCCTCTCCAGACGGTTGAGCAGCCGAAGCAGGGTCGATTTTCCAGCGCCGGAGAGGCCGATGATCCCGAAGAGCTCCCCGGTGCGAACCTGGAGAGAGACATCCCGGAGAGCCTCCACGACCAGGCCATCCGGCGACTCATATCGCTTCGTCACGTCATACAGGTCTATCACCGACAACACCCCTTCACATCACAAAAAGGCCCTCCGACAGGAGGGCCGTTCAGGATCATCGCTCCTCATCGATGTTAGCAGGACCACCTTACCCCCTTGGGCAGGTTGGCGCAGGATCAACGAGCTAACTCTCTCCCCTGACTCTGGATAAACAGCTTATTCAGTTGCTGGAGACCATACCACATTTTCGGCATAAACGCAAGCTGCAGGTGTTTAATACATCCGTTACATCGAGACCGTACCCATAGTCTCACATCCATTGGATTTGAACGACGGACTCTAGTTGACGTCACAGAACTAAAGCGATAAAATTCGGAGAACCGATTTAAATCCACAAGCTTAAGGAGGTCTTTTCATGGTCACACAAGGAAAGAAACGCTCTTCATTTCCACACGTATTTGTCATACTTCTTTCCATAATGGTCGTCGCGATGGTAGCTACCTGGTTCGTTCCCGCCGGAGAGTTCAACAGGCAGTTGGACCCGAAAAGCAACAGGACCGTCATCGTCCCCGACAGCTTTCACTCGGTCGAACAAGCGCCGGTCGACCCGTTCCAGATGTTTGTGGCGGTCCAAAAGGGGATGACCCAGGCAGGATCGATCGTCTTTTTTATATTCATCGTCTTCTCCTCCATTTACGTGGTGATGTCGACAGGCGCGATAGACGCCTTCATAGCATGGATGGTTCGTAAGGCCAGCTCCAAGCCGGGCTCGGTGAACGTCACCTTTACTGTGCTTATGGCGGTGTTCATGATATGGGGCTCCACCGGTACCCTCTCGTATGAGGAGATGATCGCCTTCGTCCCGATATTCTCCAGCCTCGCCCTCGCTCTCGGGTACGACCCCATAGTGGGACTGGCCGTCTCCTTCGTCTCGGTGGGAATCGGATTCGCATCCGCCACGATCAACCCTTTCACCATCGGGGTGGCGCAGAAGATATCAGAACTTCCGTTATTTTCGGGGTTGATCTACAGATTATTGATACTGGTGGTCATGGGAGGCATCACCATAGCCTGGACGCTCAGATATGCAAAAAAAATCAAGGCTGATCCGTCTAAAAGCGTGGTGATCGACCTTGACTTTGGAGACCTGGCTTTCGACGAGTCGAAGATCAACCTCCAGTTTACAAAAACCCACCAAATAGTCCTCATGGTGTTTTTGATCACCATACTGATCGCAGGGTTCGGGCTTTTGAAACTTCACTGGTACATCAACCAGCTCGCCGGTTTGTTCCTCATCATGGGGATAGTGGTCGGCATAGTGAACAGGAAGACCCCCAACCGAATCGCTGAGCTTTTTGTTGAGGGCATGAGTAAAGGGGTTCTCTCAGCCATGGTGGTCGGCGTAGCTCGCGGGATACTCGTCGTACTCTCGGAAGGCAAGATCGTCGACTCCATAATAAACGGCATGGCAAATCTTTTAGGGCAGGGATCGGCGTACCTGAGCTCCGTCGGGATGCTGCTGTTCCAGACCCTTATGAACTTCCTGATACCGTCGGGCTCTGGACAGGCTGCCACGACCATGCCCATCATGGCCCCTCTTGCCGATCTGTTGGAGGTCAAAAGACAGGTGGCCGTACTGGCTTTCCAGTTTGGCGACGGATTCTCAAACCTTCTCTGGCCAACCGGTTTCATACTCATAGGATGCATACTGGCCAGAGTTCCACTCAGCCGATATCTGCGCTGGTTCCTCCCCCTTTTCGCAGTCCTGTTCGCAGTCCAGGTATTGTTCCTCTGGGGAGCCATAGCCATAGGGTACGGCCCGTTTTAACCCTGAGGGCTCAATAGAATGGCTGAAGATAACTCGATGAATACCCTCCTGAACAGGCTGAAGGAGATCTCCCCCGTAGCAGAGAGGTTGGCTCTTGACCTCTGGAACAACCCTGAGCTGGGCCTGGAAGAAAGATACGCCGCCGACAGATACGAGGAGATTCTGTCCCGAGAGGGTTTCAACGTTCAAAGAGGAATAGGAGACCTGGATACGGCTATCTCGGCGAAATGGGGCTACGGCTCCCCTTGTATAGGGTTTCTGGGAGAATACGACGCCCTTCCGGGGATGACGAAAGATGGCGGCCCGGGACACGGATGCGGACACAACCTTTTGGGTGCCGCATCTCTGGGAGCTGCCATGGTACTGAAGAGACACATGGAAGATCTGAAACTGAGAGGAACGGTCGTTTTCTACGGCTGCCCGGCTGAGGAGAACAACGGAGGAAAGGTCTACATGGCAAGAGACGGCTGTTTCTCCGAGCTGGACGCAGCCCTGACCTGGCATCCTGCGGACGTAAACGCCGTGTGGGAAGCCGGAACTCTCGCCCTGAACGCCTGTAACTTCATCTTTAAAGGACTGACCTCTCACGCGGCCAAATCGCCAGAGGCCGGTCGAAGCGCCTTGGACGGAGCCATTCTGATGGACGTCGGGGTCAACTACCTGAGAGAGCATATGATACAGGAGGCCCGTATCCACAGCGTTATATCGTCCGGCGGAAAGACTCCCAACGTAGTGCCGGCCGAGGCGACCATATGTTACTACGTCAGGGCACCGAGACGAGATCAGGTGGAGCCCCTTTTCGAGAGGGTGATCAACTGCGCTAAAGGAGCGGCTCTGATGACCGGCACGTCCTTCGAGATAGACATGATAGACGGGCTGTACAATTATCTGTCCAACCCGGTACTGAACGGCATCGCCTCGGAGATCATGGCGAAGCTTGGAGGACCGGACTTCGACGAGGAGGACCGAAAGAAAGCCGCTACGCTGCAATCCAGCCTGCCAGAGAAAACGGTACAGGAAGTCCTCAGAAACTACGGAACCACCGCCGATGTTCTGGGGCAGCCACTGAGCGACGTCTATCTTGCAGGAGGAGGCCCCATGGCAAAGGGGAAAAC
>PDTB01000030.1 GCA_002748665.1 Dethiosulfovibrio peptidovorans
ACACTACCACATTTTGATCTCTGGAGCCGGCAACCAGACTCGAACTGGTGACCTGCTGATTACAAATCAGCTGCTCTACCAACTGAGCTACGCCGGCCCGCAACAAAAAAGTATTATACAGGAAAACAGCGTCATGTCAACCATCGGAGTCCAGGATTGTGACAGGAGGAGAAGTACGAGTAAATATTGGGCACCTCTAAAAACCTACATCCGAATCTCCCAGCCTCAGCTTGTTCCGCCAGAGCCCTGTCTCGTCCAAACGACCTGAGGCGAGTTTCTGAGTTTTTAGAGGTACACTATATAATAGAGCAGGAGTCTGTTTCTCTTCAAATTGTAAAAATAGTAGAAATCCTTCTCTGACGAAAAAACACATGAAAAAACTTGACAACAACATGAACAACGAGGATAATTTGCTTTTATATATCGAAAATAGAGACGAGACGTTGTTGCCATCGGTGGTGAGGGCGAAGACGTTTCGCATTCGACCCTGGTCACCGAGGAGGAACGAATTTTTATGAATCACATTGCGACACGAACCGAGTTTGAAGCGTATGGCCTGAGGAAAGAGCTTCTGAACGCCTTGGCTGCTAAGGGATTTGATACCCCCATGCCTGTTCAGGAGCAGGTACTCTCCTCTCCTGATCGACAGGGGGATCTGATCGTCCAGGCCAGAACTGGGAGCGGAAAGACTCTGGGGTTCCTGCTTCCGCTTTTGAACGACCTTCCCCGCGAGACGACGACCCCCCAGATCCTGGTCCTCTCCCCTACCCGGGAGTTGGCCCAGCAGATCGCCGGAGAAGCTCAATGGCTTGGACGATACATGGGACTATCGACCGCATCCTTGGTCGGAGGAATGAATATGGAACGCCAAATCACCGATCTTCGTCGAGGAGCAGCTCTCGTCGTAGGGACGCCTGGTAGGACCCTCGACCACATTCGGAGAAGAACTCTGAGGACCGATGCAATCCACTCTATCGTCCTGGACGAAGGAGACACCATGCTGGATATGGGGTTTCGGGACGAGATAGAAGCCATCCTGGAGGCCATCCCATCAGAGCGAAGAATCTGGCTTTTCTCGGCCACCATGCCTAGCGAGGTGGCATCTCTGACTAAGCGCTACCTCACCGATCCAAGCTGGATAACCCTCTGCCACGACGAGGACCAGCACGAGGATATCACACATCGGGTCTACCTGGTCCCATCGGGCAAACGACTTGAGGGCCTCGTCAACGTCCTGCTCTGGGAGAATCCCGAGATGGGCCTGATCTTCTGTCACACGAAAGCCGGCACAGTGGAGACCATGGAGCGTCTCCAGGCAGAAGGCTTTGCAGCATCCGCCCTCCACGGCGACATGAGCCAACTCGAACGCAACAGCGTGATGAACGCCTTTCGTCAGGGACGTATCCCATTCCTGGTAGCCACAAATGTCGCAGCCAGGGGACTGGATGTCCAGGGAGTCTCCCACGTTATCCAGATCGGTCTACCGGATAACCTGGAGACCTTCGTCCATCGGAGCGGTCGAACTGGACGGGCCGGTCAGGAGGGACAGAACATCCTGGTACTCACCCCGAGAGAACGGGGCCGATTCAAGGCCATGCTCCGGGCATCGTCCATGGACCTGAACTGGGTCAACGTACCAGATATGGCCGAGATCGCCAAGGTCCAGAGAGGGCTTCAAGAAAGCGCCTTAGTGGACGGACCAGAACCTACGACCGATTCTTTGGCGTGGGCCAACGAGTTGTTGGATATGCTCCCCGCTCAAGACCTGGTGGCCCGCCTCTTGGGAAGTTACGTCAAGGGACTGCCCAACGGCTACGACCTTCGTAAAACACTCCAGGACGAGATCGAAAACCGGCGATCCTTCCGAAACTCCAGAGACAGGGACCGTCGCCCCAGAAGAAGCGATAATCCAAGAGGACGGTCCTCCTTTAGAGGACGAGCCAGATCCATCAAGCTCTCTAAAGGACGTATGGACGAGGATTGGTCCGTAGGGCGGATTTTGGCAACCCTGTGCCAGGCTCTGAACGTGGATCGAAGCGAAGTGGGCAATATCCGCATGAGAGACAGCCACACCGAGGTCGAGCTCGGCCCCTTGGCGTCGGACCGAATCAACGGTGACGGTGCCGTTCGACTAACCCAATGGGGGCTTCTGGATGGTCAGGACCATCGTTCCACCTCACCTTCTCGCCGTCACCGGGATCGATAGTGCCTGAAAGTTCCACCCACCCTAAAAAATGTCAAAAGAGCCCGAGGCATAGACCTCTAGCAGATCGTTGACAAATCCGCTCCGATGTTTATGCCCGAGATAAACATCGGAGCGGATTGTTTATTGCTCGCTCCAGTATAACGATGAGCTAAATCACTCTACACCTGTGTAACTTACTTTCCTACAAGAAGATATGCCAACAAAACAACTCTGTTTATTTTAAATAAATTTATTTAAAATAATAAATTACATCAAATTACAATTGTAAAATATCAATAGATCTTGTTGACAATCGTCAAAATAACATTATACTCAACAGAGTGATATCTCTAAAAAACACCTCTTTTCCGAGAAGGATCCCCCACCTACCCAGAACAGGGAAATAAAAAAGATGCTCAGACAACGAGAGATCTCAGGAAGACACCGATGTCAGGTGACAAGAAAAAACGGCAAAAGCGTCTTCGGAATACAAGAACCACATAGAGCTCAACTCTCAGGATAAGAGTATCCGTACATACAGAGTACCCGATACAGCAACCTATCCAATGGGACTTCATCTATGAAAGCAGACAATCTGATACTTCAAACCATCGAGAAAAACAGAGCCTGCATCGTCGGAAACCTCATCTATAACGTTGATCGGTTCTCGTTTCTGATGATGAACTCAGGTGTTACATAATCTCATACTAAAATGATGAAAAGAATCATCCTGATCAGAAAAACAATATTTAAATGTTAAAACAAAAGGATGACTGAGAATGTCAAGATTTTTAATTAAAAGATTGCTAACCATGATACCTGTGATTATCGGCGTAACTTTTATTGTGTTCTTTATTCTTAACCTATCTCCTGGAGACCCTGCAGCAATCATTCTGGGTGAGCAGGCAACAGAGGAAGCCCTGCAGATGAAGCGTGAGGAACTGCACCTGAACGATCCGCTTCTGAAGCGCTACGGGCGTTATATGTGGGATATGCTCCACGGCGACCTTGGCGTTTCATATAAGAACAGTATAAGCGTCTGGGATCAGGTCATCAGCAGATTCCCCAACACGGGCATCCTGGCAGTGACAGGGATTTCAGTCGCGCTGCTGATCGGCGTGCCCATCGGCATCATCTCGGCAAAAAAGCAATATTCGCTTATCGACAACGTGTCCATGGTCTTCGCTCTGATCGGCGTTGCCATGCCGAACTTCTGGTTCGGGCTCCTGGCGGTCATCGTTTTTTCTCTTACCTTAGGATGGCTTCCGTCTCAGGGAATGGGCGAGGGATTTATACCCCTTCTAAAGAGTCTTATTCTGCCCTCATTAACCTTGGGGACAGGATGCGCAGCAACTGTGACGAGAATGACGCGTTCCTCTATGCTTGAGGTTATCAGACAGGATTATATCAACACGGCGAGAGCAAAGGGGTTAAGCGAAAAGACAGTAACCTACCGCCATATGCTCAGGAACGCATTAATTCCCATCATCACTGCGACAGGCTTGCAGTTCGGCACCCTCTTAGGAGGCGCGATGCTGACAGAGACTATTTTCTCCTGGCCTGGTCTCGGACGGCTGATGGTCGATGCCATCAAGTCAAAGGATATTCCTCTTGTTTTGGGATCTATTATATTCATGGCAACGACATTCTCCATTGTCAACCTTATCGTTGATATTATTTATGCCTTCGTCGATCCACGTATCAAATCCCAATACAAGGGGAAGTAGGTGGGGTTTTATGAGAGAGAGAAAAAAAGGAAAAAAAGAACTTGAAAATGACTATTCACCTGTTGTAACGACGTCAGAGGAGCGTTCGTTGTGGCAGGAGGCTTGGAGACGCTTCAAAAAAAACAAAATGGCTATGCTCGGGCTGTACTTTATCCTCTTCCTGGTCCTGACATCGATCGTGACCATAGTTGTTGACATTGCCACAGATAAGGCATTTTATAACCATCACGTCATCAAACAATCTTTGAGACTTCGTTTACAGAAACCCAGCCTGTCGCATCCGTTCGGACTTGACGAATTCGGTCGCGACATGCTGCTGAGGATGCTCTGGGGTACCAGGTACTCTCTTTTCATGGGAACGCTCGCCATCCTTTTCTCCAGCGTTGTTGGCGGAGCTTTGGGTGCCGTCGCCGGGTATTACGGTAAACGGCTCGACAACGTCCTTATGAGATTTATGGATATTCTGTTGGCAATCCCGTCAATGCTATTAGCTATTGCCATAGTCGCCGCTTTGGGAACAAGTCTGACCAATGTTCTTATCGCAATAGGGGTCGCCTATGTTCCTATTTTCGCCAGAACAGTCAGAGCATCCGTGCTGATGGTGAGGGAACAGGAGTTTATCGAGGCAGCACGCAGCATCGGTTGTAACGATTTCACTATCATCTTCCAGTACATCGTACCTAATTCTCTCGCTCCCACAATCGTTCAGATCACGTTAGGCATTGCCGGTGCGATTCTTTCCATAGCGGGACTTTCTTTCCTTGGTCTGGGAATTCAGCCTCCCACACCGGAGTGGGGTGCGATGCTCTCCAACGCAAGGACGTATATCAGAGACGCGTGGCATATTACGATTATTCCCGGAATGGGCATCATGTTTACTATCCTCGCTCTCAACTTGATGGGCGACGGATTGCGCGATGCACTCGATCCCAGGCTGAAAAATTAACGGGTATCATGAGGAAGGCGGGAAAAACGTGTCAGAGAAGCTGCTGGAAGTAAAAAATTTACACATACATTACATAACAGATGACGGCCTTGTAAAAGCGTTAAACGGAGTCTCTATCGAAGTCGAAGAGGGCAGAACGCTCGGTCTCGTGGGCGAGACGGGCGCAGGAAAAACGACCCTTGCCAGAGGCATCCTGCGTCTGGTCCCTAACCCACCAGGTAAAATTATCAACGGTGAAGTGCTCTTCGAGGGGCGTGATCTTCTCAAGATCTCCAGGGAGGAGATGATGGAGGCACGAGGAAGGGATATCTCGATGATCTTCCAGGATCCTATGACCTCCCTCAATCCAGTGCTGACCGTCGGTGATCAGATTCTCGAGGTTATCGAGACTCACCATCATGAGATGACGCACGAAGAGACGGTCAAAAAGGCCAAGGACATGCTGGAGATGGTGGGAATCAGCAAACAACGATACGCAGACTATCCCCACCAGTTCTCCGGAGGCATGAAGCAGAGGGTCGTCATCGCCATTGCCCTGTCCTGCAAGCCGAAACTACTGATCGCAGACGAACCGACGACAGCTCTTGACGTGACAATTCAGGCGCAGATACTTGACATGATCAATCAACTCAAGAGAAAGGACAACACCTCGATGTTGCTGATCACGCACGATCTGGGCGTCGTCGCCCAGAACTGCGACGACGTGGCAATCATCTACGCCGGTGAGATCGTCGAGGTGGGACACATCAAAAACGTGTACAGGGATAAACTGCACCCTTACACTAACGGGCTGTTTGGCTCCGTTCCCTCGCTGACCTCAAACGAAAAACGGCTTCAGGCCATTGACGGCATGATACCGGATCCTACCAGTCTGCCCAGTGGCTGCAAGTTCGGTGAAAGATGCCCATATGTTATGGAACGCTGTAAACTCAACCTTCCAGAGTTAGTTGAATATAAATCCGGACACAGAGTGCGCTGTTTCAAATATTATGACAGGGGGAAATGAATATTGGCAAAGACGAATGAGATCTTACGAGTCGAACATCTCAAGAAATACTTTGACACCCCTGCCGGCACGCTTCATGCGGTAGACGATATCTCTTTCACCCTGAACGAGGGAAAGACTCTGGGCGTCGTGGGCGAGTCAGGTTGTGGCAAATCAACCATGGGACGAGCCATTCTGAGGCTGCATGAACCTACCTCAGGGAAGCTTTATTTCGAAGGCGAGAATATCCTCACCTACGATAAAAAAAAACTCAAGGCCCTCAGAAAAAACATGCAGATTATCTTCCAGGACCCTTTCGCCTCGCTTAATCCCAGGATGACCGTCGCGGAGGCCATCGCTGCCCCTCTGATCGTGCAGAATCTGTACAGCCGCAGGGACAAGGTCGGACTTCACAAGAAGGTCACCGAGTTTATGGATCTCGTCGGTCTGGCTCCCCGGCTCATCAACACCTATCCGCACGAGCTCGACGGTGGCAGAAGGCAGAGAATCGGCATCGCCAGAGCTCTGGCCCTTAGTCCTAAGTTCATCATATGTGACGAACCGGTCTCCGCACTGGACGTCTCCATTCAGGCTCAGATCCTCAATCTGATGCAGGACCTGCAGGATCAACTAGGCTTGACGTACATATTCATCACTCACGACCTTTCCGTGGTGAAGTTTTTCTCCGACGATATAATCGTCATGTATCTGGGACAGATGGTGGAAAAAGCGCCTTCCAGCCTGCTCTTTAAAAACCCGCGCCATCCTTACACCAGGGCACTTCTTTCGGCTATTCCCGTGCCCGATCCCGATTTGCCCATGCAGCGTATTACCCTCTCAGGAGAGATTACTTCGCCCATAAACCCAGTGCCGGGCTGTCGTTTTGCCAAGCGCTGTCCTTACGTCTGTGACAAGTGTACCGCCCAGGATATGAAGCTGGTTGAGATTGAAAAAGACCACTTTATCAGCTGCGTTATGGCTCAGGGTTCTCCATATTTAAATTAAAAGCTGAATAGCTTTTAATTTTTAACAACGGACCTCTTCGAGGTCCGAATTCAACGAAGTCGAAGGGAGACAGAAGAGATGAAGAGTTTCAGCAAGAGTTTTTGGTGTACTGTCCTTGCATCGCTGCTCACCATATCTATCGCAGCCTGCGGCTGTGCGGTGGGGAAGGAGTACAAGGACACAATTGTCTGGGGACAGGGTGCGGATGTAACATCGCTTGATCCGCATCAGGGGAAGGAAACCCCCGCTGTAACAGTTACCTGTCAGATTTTCGACACTTTGACGGCTGTCGATTCCGCGACCGGTAAAGTACAACCTCAAATCGCCAAAAGCTGGGAACAAGTCGACGAAGTCACCTATATTTTCCATTTGAGGGACGACGTCAAATTCCACGACGGCAGCGCCTTAAAGGCCTCGGACGTCAAATTCTCGCTCGACAGAGCGATCGCCTCCTCCTCCGTGTCGTATATTGTCGACTTCATCAAGGAGGTCAAGGTCAAAGACGACTACACGGTTGAAATCGTCCTTCACGCTCCATACGCTCCCACGTTGAGGAACCTCGCCGTGCCGTTCGCCGCGATCATTCCTCAGAAGGTTGTCGAAAAAGATGAGGAAGCCTTCAAACTTCATCCCGTAGGTTCCGGCCCCTACAAGTTTGTGGAGTGGAAACCAGGCGAGATGGTCAAGCTCACGGCCTTTGACGATTACATGGACGGTACACCTGCGACGCCCAATCTCATCATGAAGGTCGTCCCCGAAACGGCTCAGAGACTGATCGCCCTTGAGACCGGCGACCTGGATATCTCCTACGAGCTCGGCCCCAACGACGTCAAAAGAGCCCGCGAAAACGATGAGATCGTCGTCCTCGAGGCTCCCAGTCTTTCCTGCTGGTATATCTCCATGAACATGAACAAGAAGCCTTACGACAATCCCAAGGTCAGAGAGGCGATAAACTACGCAATTGACCGTAAACTTATCGTTGAGACCATCATGTCCGGCAACGGCCAGGCGGCTGACGCCATCATCGCTCCGGCGGTGTTCGGCTACCACCCTTCCGGCGTATACGAATACGATCCTGAAAAGGCTAAGGCTCTTCTGAAGGAAGCCGGCTATGAAAATGGTTTCAAGACCACCCTGTGGGTGAACGACAATCAATCCAGAATCGAAATCTGCCAGGCTGTTCAGGCCATGCTTCTGGACATCGGCATCGAATGCTCCGTCGAGGTGATGGAATTCGGTTCCTTCATCCAGAAGACCACTGCCGGAAAGCACGATATGGGATTCTTCGGCTGGACCACGTCATCCAGAGACGGCGACTACACCTACTATTCGCTTGAGCACTCCAGCAAGCAAGGCGCTTCAGGAAACCGCTCCTTTATCCATGACCCTGAAGTTGACAAACTTGTGGAGGCTGGCAGAACCATCTCCGATCCTGACAAGAGAAAAGACATCTACAAGGACCTTGCCATACTGTTGAGGAAGATCAACAACAATGCCCCTCTCTACTACTCCAGTATCAACGTTGGAGCACGTACAGGCATTGAAGGGTTCGTGATCGATCCCGTCGGGTATCACAACCTCGATACCGTAAGGATCCCTAAGTAATTCAACTGGTACTCCTTGAAACAAAGGGCCTGCAAGGGTAAAACGAAAAAATAAATGAGTATCCCGTAAAAAAAGTCCATAGCGATTGCCTCTTGTTCGGTAAACAGTAACGCGAATCCTGCAGGAGTGAATCGCTATGGATTTTTATTCCGCATTCAAAGGTCAATTGACCTTTGACATAGAACAAAGGAGTGATTGGAATGAGACTGGAGAACGTCACCTGGCCGCAGGCGGAGAGATATTTCAAGAAAAATGACATCGTGCTCATCACAGTCGGAAGCTGCGAGTGCCACGGCAGGCATATGCCCTTGGGCACGGACACATTGATTCCCAACAGGATTTTAGAGTTGATTGAAGAAAAAAGCGATGTGATGATCGCCCCCACAATACCCTACGGCGCGACGCAAGCGCTGGCGTGCTATCCCGGCACGATCGACATCGGCAATCAGCTGCTCTACGATCTCTTAAAGGCCGTCATGGATAACCTCTATCGCCAGGGCGTCCGGAAATTCGTAATTCTCAACGGCCATGGCGGCAACATCAAGCCTATTGAGAGTGCCGGCTTCGATTTCGAGAAAAAAGGCTGCCTTGTGGCACTGCTTAACTGGTGGCTTATGGCGTGGGACATGAACCCCGCATGGAAAGGCGGACACGGCGGTGGTGAGGAAACCGCCGCCATCATGGCAGTGAACCCCGATTTGATCGACAAAAGCGAGATCGGGGGGCCGTTGAAATTCATCGACCTCTCCGATGAGCTCGAGACCACCGGCTTCAGATCCGTCAAATACAAGGGCGTCAACATCGAGATCATGCGTTCCGTCGATCAGGTAACCTCCACGGGCGGCTGGATCGGCCCAGATCACCCCAATACTGCCACAGAGGAATGGGGGGTTGAAATGCTGCAAACCTGCGCCGACTACGTCGTCGACTTCATGGAAGAGTTCCGCAAACTCGATCTCGATCAAAAACGACCTCAATAGCTCATATACACAAAGAATACTACAAGACTGAAAAAAACATCGCCACAGGCGGAATTCCTCGCGCTGCGTGACTCAACTTTAAATAACGAAATAGGTGAAATATATGAATTACTCAAGCGGCTTGTTTCCACTGGAAGCGACGGTCGAGAAAGAGAATAAACTCTTCGAAAAGCTGTGCCCCAACGCCAATTGGGATTTTTTTCTGTCAGGAAGATGCGGCATCTATCATTGCCTTCTCGATATCGTAAAAAACGACAAGAAAAAGGTCGCCTACCTGCCTTTATATACCTGCGAGACGGTGGTGGCACCCTTCGTGAAAGCAGGATACTCGCTTCGTTTTTACCCCTTCGACAGAAATATGCGACCGCTCTTTTCTGAAGATATCCTGGACGAAATAAGCCTGATCTCCATCTGCGGCTACTACGGTTTCTCCAATTACGACAGGGACTTCGTGAGAAAATGCAAAACACGCGGCATTACTGTCATGGAGGATATAACCCATTCAGTGCTCTCCGCAGACGCTATCGATGAAAACTGCGACTACGCAGCCGGAAGCCTGCGTAAGTGGATGGGAGTCGCCTGCGGCGGCTTTGCGATGAAAAAAAACAGCAACTTCTCAAATACACCCATGAAGCCTCACGAACAACATTTACTGTTGAGATATGAAGCCATAGAACAGGACAGCGCCGATCTCTTCTGGGAAGGAGAGATGCTCTTGAGGCGTATTTTCGACGACTACGGCAGTGATGAGAAATCCGTGTATATCATGAAATACGCCGACATTCCAACCATCTGCCGCAAAAGACGCGAGAACTACCAGTGTCTTCTGGAGCATGTCAAAGAGAGTGAAAATATCAGGATCGTCTTTCCCGTCCTCGACGAGAAGACCGTTCCCAGCCACTTTACCGTCTACGCCAAAGAAAGAAAAAATGTCCAGGCCCATCTGGAAGCTCTGGACATCAAATGCAAAATTTTTTGGCCTCAGGGGCCCTACATCGATTTGACCGATCAGCAGGACACTGCATATCTCTACAGTCACGTCATGAGCCTGCCATGCGATCAGCACCGCTCCCTGGAGGACATGAGAACTATAGCTGAGGTATTGAATAGCTGTTCATAGAATTTTTGCTGGCCTCTTCACGCAAATTGACACGGTAGATCTTTTCACCCATGATTGCGTAGTGTGCGTCCAAACAGAGACATGAGTTCTCCAGACCGCCTTCCTTGAGGACGTTGAAAATGGCTTTATGAGCCTCGTAGTTGTTCTTGTGGCTGACAGCGTATTTATTGTCGCACGGTGCCTGAAAGACGTCGGCACCCAGTTTCTGCGCTCTCTTCACAGTCAGAAACATAGCTCCATTGAGAGGACTGAGCATTTGCCACATTTTTGTTAAAAGAGATATTCCCCCCATGTTCACAATCTGGTAGTGAAACATCTCATCTGCGGCGATAATGGCTGTGAGAGAGTTTTCCTCACATGCTTTTTTCATCCGTTCTAGAGCAATGTCCATCTTAAAGATCGCCTCGCCGCTGAAGTGCCCGCCGCAACGCTCCAGAGCGATCTTCTCAAGGCTGCCCCGTATAAAAAAAATCTCATAGGCGTCCTTGGGCGATAGAGTCCTGACGGAGCACCCCTTGTTCGTTTTGTAGTCGACAAGCCCCTCAAACATCAGTGTTTTCAGTGCATCACGCACCGGTCCCCGACTGACGTCCATCTCTTTGGCGACTTCAAGCTCCACTATTTTGTCATTGGGCTGCAACTCACCATTCAGAATTTTATTTCTGAGATAAACCTCAACTTTTTTCGAAAGAGTTATTTTGGAGCCCATACCATGCCCCTCCCTGGCGTTATTTTAAATACCTGTAAACACTGTACGTCCTCTGTCCTACCTGCGGTTTTTTCCATAAATAAGGAGAGGAAGAAGGGGCTTCTTTCCCCTGCAAATCCTTCTTCCTGCTGCTTTTACGAATTTCCTTCCATGACGGTTTAAAGAGAGACCACACCACAGTCTTCAGAAGAAACCCATTCCTTTTCAGATATATCATTATAACCAGTATTATACCGTTCTATCCTAAAGGGAGAAGGATACAAACAATACGTTGAGTTTGAAGACCAGTCTTCAGGCTCTTTTGACGTTTTTTTGACCCTTTCATTCTAGAATATCTCATGATCTTGAATCAACAGACTTCAAGAAGAGGGGAGCATGTAGGATGAACATACAACTGACCGTGAACGACCACTTCAGATCAGTGGAAATATCTCCAGCCGACCGACTCCTGGATCTCCTTCGAAATATGGGGCTTACCAGCGTCAAGGAGGGATGCTCTGAAGGGGAGTGCGGCGCATGCACCGTGATCATGGACGGTCGAGCTGTAACCTCCTGCACGGTCATGGCTTTTCAGGCTCAGGACTCAGAGATCATAACTTTAGAGGGGCTGGCACCGTCAGGAGAGCTGGACACGATCCAGCAGGCCTTTGTGGACAACGACGCCCTCCAATGTGGCTTCTGCAGCCCCGGTATGATCATGTCCATCAAGGCTCTTCTCATGGAGAAGTCCAACCCCACGGAAGAGCAAGCACGTCGGGCCATTGAGGGGAATATCTGCCGCTGTACAGGCTACGTCCCCATCGTCCAGGCCATCATGGACGCAGCAGAGAGGCTCCGCCATGCAGGCTGAGTCTCCCACGTCGATTGAGCAGCTCACAAAAATCCTATCGAATGCCGACGATGACACCAGACTCATCGCCGGTGGAACCGATCTGGTTCTGTACCTGAGGCAACACCCCGCGCTGAATTTTTATCTGGTGAATCTTATGGGGATCCCTGAGCTCTCAATAATGAAAGAGGAAGGGGATGTGCTGTCAATCGGTGCAACGACTCTCCACGCACAGCTTGAGCTATCTGAAATTGTGTACCATCACGCCAGAGCCTTATCATTGGCCGCTGCATCAGTGGGTTCACCACAGATACGCAACAGAGGCACCATCGGAGGGAACCTGGCTCATGCTTCGGGAGCGGCCGATACTGTCCCAGCTTTGTCCTGCCTTGAGGCAAGGGTCGTGATCGAGGACGTTCGAGGAAACACATCGCTCCACCCCGTTTGCGAATGTATCGCAGGACGAAATAAGACGATCCTTCGGCCGGATCAATACATACGATCGTTTCAAGTTCCTCTTCGGCCTCACGGCTACTCGGATTTTGCAAAGGTGGGGAGTCGTCGGGCCGTGACGATATCCAAAATCAACCTGGCCCTCAGTATTGACGATCCGAGAAATATATCCTCTCCGGTCAGATTGTACGTTGGTGCCATTGCCCCAAGCCCCACCCGCTCTCCTGAAGGAGAAAAAGAGATATCGGCCCTGCTCAGGGGATCGGGAAACAAACGAGACTTTCTGGACGCTCTCTCCGAAACGGTCGAGCGGACCATTCCTACACGATCTTCCATGAAATATAAGAGAACCGCAATCCGAGGTCTGGGCGACGATATATGGATTCGTCTCGAGGAGGTTTTGCTATGACCAGTACGTGCAGGAACGTCGAAACCGAACAACTCCCTACATTCCCGGTGAACTTCCCCTCCATGACCGATGAGTGCAAATACGTAGGGCACGATGTACAGAGAAACGACATCGTTGAGAAATGCACCGGACGTCTCCGATACCTGGCCGACCGGCCAGATGGGGGCGTCGTTCATGCGCGACATATCCTCAGCTCCGTTGCCAACGGCAGAGTCATATCGATAGATCCGACCGAAGCGTTGAAAGTCCCGGGCGTCATCAAGGTTTACACCCCAGCGGATGATCCCGGCGAGACATACAACAGCGCCATCTTCCTGCCCGACCAGGTTGACCTTCGAGACGAGCGCGTCTTTACAGACCGACCGATTTTTGTTGGAGATGTCATCGGCGCTGTGGTCGCTGAGACCGACCACGCTGCTCGAGTTGCAGCTTCTCTGGTGCAGATTCAGTATGAAACCTACGACCCCGTGATCGATATGGTAGCAGCTCTCGAGGCTCCGTCGTTCCGGGAAGGCTTCCCCCAGGTCCTTGAGGGCTGCATCTCTTATGGTGACGGACCACCCAAAAACGCAATTCACTTTGAAAGCACCGTGACCACTCCCAAGATCCACCACAGCGCCATGGAAAACCACATCTGTCAGGCTTCCCTAGAGTATGGAGATGTCCTACTGGTCGAATCTCCCTGTCAGATGATCTTCACGATTCGCTACGTCCTCTCCGAGCTGTTTCACAGACCGATCAACCGGATACGGGTAGTCAAGTCTCCTATGGGCGGGACA
The DNA here is from genome assembly GCA_002748665.1 of Dethiosulfovibrio peptidovorans. Classification (NCBI taxonomy): domain Bacteria; kingdom Thermotogati; phylum Synergistota; class Synergistia; order Synergistales; family Dethiosulfovibrionaceae; genus Dethiosulfovibrio; species Dethiosulfovibrio peptidovorans. The sequence continues at coordinate 13,733 of PDTB01000030.1, forward strand.
TTTGGAGCGAAGCAGGAGGTCTTGCTTGAACCGGCCTGTGCCCTGATAGCAATGGACCTTGCCCGCCCAGTCCGCCTCTCCATGGATCGCAGAGAAACCATCATCGGTACCCGAACCAGAGCCGCCACACGAGGAACCGTCACCACGTTCGTCGACAAAGAGGGGAACTTCCTCCACCGGGATATACGATCCATCACGGACGCCGGCGCATATACCTCGGGGGGACACAGAGTCACTATGGCGATGGGGAAAAAAGCCTCTCGCCTCTATACTCTTCCGTCCCAAAAATTTGTCGGCAAGACAACGTTCACCAACACGACCCCCAACGGGGCCTGTCGAGGATATGGCTCTCCTCAGATCCACACGATAACCGAAATTCACATCGACCTTCTGGCGCGACACATTGGCATGGATCCGGTAGAAATTCGCATGAAGAATCTCGTTCACCCCGGCGACCCCGACCCGGCCGGAGGTACCCCCCTGGGCAATGCCCGAATACGGGACTGCCTGCGCCTTGGGGCTGAAGCCTTTCAATGGACCGAACGCCGTGACCTCTCACTGGTAACGGATCGATATCGACAAGGCGTCGGTCTGGCGTGCTGCACGCACGGTAACGGCTATTACGGGTCCCCCTTCCCCGATTTTCTCTCCATGGCGATGCGATTCTGTGAGGACGGGACGGTTCTTGTAAACGCAAGCCTTCACGAGCTGGGCAACGGTACGCTGACCGTCATAGGACAGATTGTCGGAGAGATACTGAGCATCGATCCCACGATGATTCACGTCACAGAAGGAGACACTCAGACAACACCTTTCGACGTGGGATGTGTCGCCAGCCGGGTGACATATGTCTGCGGCCCCTGCGCTCTCGACCTGGCTGAAAAACTGCGGGAGCGGTTCATCGGACAAATTTCCCGGGTACTCCAGGTCGAGCAACAATCTGTACAGATGAATGCTGGTCGAGTGATCGTTCCCGAGTTGGGTGAATGGGGATACGGAGAGATGGTCTGCAGGATCGCTAAAGAACTCAGAGAGGAGGTGGGTGAATACCATCAGTACGCTCCCAGGATGAACCCGGCATCCTACGGCGTGAACTTCGCCGAGGTGCAGGTGGACACCTTGACGGGGCTGATTCAGGTGACCGATTTTTTAGCGGTTCACGATGTGGGTAAGGCTATCAACCCAGCTATGGTCAGAGGACAGATCTACGGAGGCATTCAGATGGGCATAGGCATGGCCCTCACAGAGGAGCTTGTTTACGATAAACAGGGCCATCCCAAAAGCGACTCTCTCAGTCGATATCACATGATTAATGCCCCAGACATGCCTCCGATTCAGGTCATGCTCGTGGAAGAATACGAGCCTGGGGGGCCCTTCGGTGCCAAAAGTATCGGAGAGATCAGCACGGTTCCCACAGCAGCAGCTGTGGTTAACGCGGTCAACAGAGCCCTGGGAACATCCATGACGGATCTGCCTTTGACTCCAGAGCGAGTTCTTCAGGCCATCGAACATACGCGAAGAGAGGAATGAGGCTGATGATAAAGGTAGTTTTGGACGGCACAAACTTGACCCTCGATCTTCTTCGAAAAATTGCCTGTGAAGAAGTCGAAGTGGAGATTGCCCCCGACGGTCTTGAGCGGCTCAACGCCTCTCGCCAGCTTGTGAACGACCTTGTCGAAAGCGATGTTCCCGTCTACGGATTCAACACCGGTGTAGGCTGGAACAAGGATCGTCATATCGCCTCGGACTATTTCAAAGCATACAATGAAAATCTCGTCCATTCCCACACACTGGGCATGGACCCCGAGGCCTCCGAGGCCGAGGTCCGGGCAGCTATGACCATCCGACTGAACTGTCTGCTGAGCGGAAATACGGGCGTCCAAGCGGCAATCGCACACCGCTACGTCGACTTTCTAAACCATCGCATCCATCCGGTAGTACCCGAACGAGGATCCATAGGTGAAGCCGATATTACCGAACTCTCTCACATCGGTCTGGCCATGATCGGCGAGGGCGAGGTCATCTATCGTGGAGAGCGAATCTCCTCTAAGGAAGCTCACCAGAAAGCGGGACTCGATACGGTCATTCTGGGCCCGAAAGACGGCCTAGCCATCGTCAGCAGCAACGCCTTTGGAGCAGCTCAGGGAGCTCTTGTCCTGGCAGATCTCCTCGATCTCGTGGATCAGGCCGACCTGATCTACGCCGTTTCACTGGAGGGTTTGAACGGCAACGTCTCTCCTCTCAACGAAAAAACCAATGCCCTTCGCAGGATGCCTGGTCAGATCGTCAGCACAGGTAACGTACGACGCTTCCTTTCTGGCAGCTATATCGAGACACCTGACCCCCAACGCCCTGTACAGGATCCTTTGAGTTTCCGGGGCGGAGCCTACATACATGGTTCTCTGAGGGACGCCATGGAGTACGTGCTTCGTTATCTTCTCGTGCAGATGAATACATCAGACGACAACCCGTGTATCCTGCTGGATGAACGACGTATCATATCCTGCTCTAACTTCGAGGTCACCACCCTCGCCGTCGGATTTGAGATGTTGGCCATCATGCTCAGCCATGTATCGAAGGCCTCCTGCTATCGTTCCATCCGACTGAGTAACCCCGTTCTGACAAAACTTCCCAGATTCCTCACACCCGAGGAAACTCACGTACACGCCTTTGGCGCTCTGCAAAAGAGCTTCACCCTGCTTGACACCGAAATCCGCCATCTCTCAAACCCATCCACAGCGGATTTCTTCTCCCTTGCGGGAGGCATGGAGGACCACGCATCGAACCTTCCTCACGTGGCACAACGCCTTCGCAGGATCATCGACAACCTCAAATACATCCTGGGTATGGAGATGATCCACGGTGCCCAGGCCATAACCCTGCGCCGCCAGAAGAATCCTGATCTGCCTCTGGGGTGTGGGACAGAAGCGGCTTTCGATGAATTTCGCAAAAAGGTCTCCTGGTATGACCGGGATCGCAACCTCTCTACGGACATCCAGATGGCCTATGAGGTGGTGAGAAGTGGACAGATGTTGAAAGCGGCGCGACAGACACGACAACAGGTATCTGAAAAGGCGGGAGCATCCCAATAATATCAAAAAACGTTCTGCTTCTGACATAAATGGACAGGAGTGCAAAATCCAAACTCAGGGAGGTTATGGTTAACATGGGAAATCAACGGAACGAACAAGACGGAAACAATAAGATACCCAACACGGAGGGAAACGTAACAAAACGGATACGCTGGTCCGTCTTCCTGCCAGCCTACCTCGTCGTAGGCGGAGCCGCCCTGCTGGGACTCCTGAGCAAGGAGGCCCTCACCAAAGGAACCAACGCTTTCTTTTTCTGGTCACTGGACAGTTTCGGCTGGCTCTATCAGCTCTCGATCATGGCAGCAGTCGTCCTGGTCGCCATCGTATTCCTGTCAAAAATCGGGAGTATGCGCTTGGGTGGCAAAGACGCCAAACCGAAATACAGTTTCTGGACCTGGTTTGCCATGACCCTCACCGGCGGTGTAGCGACTGGCATCGTTACATGGGGGGTCAACGAACCTCTGATCTACTATGGAAACGTATGGGGTGAACTGAATCAATTGGGTATCGAGCCCAACACCCATAAGGCCGCCATCTTCGCCATGGCCCGCAGTTTTTACAACTGGACCTTCGTCCCCTACGCCATCTACGCACTGTGCGGTCTTCTCGTTGCCTATATCTACTACAACAAAAGGGACAAACTGAACGTGACGACAACCCTCAAACCGATCTTTGGAGAACGGGTCACCCGAGGCGCTTTCTCCTCCATCATCGACACCCTGTCCATGCTGGCCCTGGCTATCGGTCTGACCACCGGACTGACCATGTGCATTACACTCGTCATGGGAGGACTCAAAAGCGGATACGGCATCGAGGGAGACCTGGCTATCTTCATGGTAATCGGTATCTTTCTTATCGTCTCTTTCACCTTTTCCTCCTACATAGGTATGGACAGAGGCCTGAAGGCCCTCGGGAACCTGAACGCCTGGTTCTATTACGGTCTCTTGGCTCTTCTTCTCCTCACGGGCCCCCTGACGTACATCGTCAGGACCTCCACGGCCGGCTTGGCGCAGTGGCTGAATAACTTCTGGCTTTGGGGCCTGGATCCCATCGATATCGGAGGCGAAGCCCTGGTTCGATCCTGGACCCTCTTTGACTGGGCTTTCTGGGTCGGTTATGCCCCCGTTACGGGGATTTTCCTGGCCATGATCTCCTATGGCAGAACGGTCCGAGAGTACATGGTGGTCAACTGGATTCTTCCGTCCATATTCGGGCTGATCTGGTTCAGCATCTGGGGAGGCAGCGCGCTCCACATGCAGGCCACGGGGGGCGCTGATCTGATCGGGGCGATCAACAGCGGCGGAGCCATCATGGCCCTCTGGGAATTCCTCAAGCACCTGCCTTTCGGACTCGGAGCTATCGTGGTACCGGTCAACATCTTCGTGATCCTGATCTCCTTCATCACGAACGCCGACGCTACTTTGACTAACATCGGATCTATGTGTGTAAAAGACGTTCCAATCGGAACCGAGCCTCCTGCAAAATTAAAGGCATTGTGGGGTATCTCCGTGGGCATCGTGGCCATCATCATGGCGGCTTTCGGCAGAGGAACTCAAGGTGTGGACGGTGTCAAGGCCCTGGCTGCCGCCGCAGGTTTTGTGGTCCTTTTCATCTTCGCCCTGCAGATCCTCGCCTTTATCAAAACGTTCTTCATCGAGAAAATTGTGGAATAAACACGAACGCCCCGACCGCTAAACGGTCGGGGCGTTCGTCTATGCCATCTGCCGTCTGAAACCAATCTCTCTGACCTGGAATGAACAGCTCAGTACAACATAGTCAAAACGACGGACGCGAAAACCTCTCAAAAAGGTCATACTACAAAAGCAAGATGCAGGAGAGATATGAAAGAGAGGTACATATCATGCGATTCGGAGTTTTGCTGATCGTGGCGGGAGCTCTATGTCTCGGGATGTTCCCGATCAGGGGCACTCAGGCCGGAGAAACTGGGACACTCCCGTCGAACCCCAACAATGGCACCACCTTTGACGAGAAAAACATCAGAGAAGTTGTGCTGGCCGGTGGGTGTTTTTGGGGCGTCCAGGCCTTTATGGATCGAGTGCCAGGAGTCGTATCGACCAAGGTGGGGTACGCCAACGGGGTGACCGAGACACCTACCTATCAGGCGGTCTGTCGAGGCGATACGGGATACGCCGAGGCGGTCATGGTACGGTACGACATATCGAGACTACCCCTGCAAAAGCTTCTTGAGGCTTTTTTCGCCATCATCGATCCGACGACCATCAACCGTCAGGGTGGGGATTCCGGGTATCAGTACAGAACCGGAGTCTATCTGACTGGCCCCACGGCAGATCAGGATCGGTTCGTGAGCAAAATGGTCTTTGATAAGCAGGCCCAGAAATACACCAAGCCTTTGGCGGTAGAGCTCGAACCCCTGAAGAACTTTTACACCGCCGAGGAATACCACCAGAAATATCTCGAGAAAAACCCAGGAGGCTATTGCCATGTCGACTTCGGTCATCTCGACAACATCTCCACCAGCGACGAAAAGCGAACGTACGTACGCCCTCCTGGCGAGGAGCTGAAAAAGAGGCTCACCGATCTCCAATACAGGGTCACCCAGCAATCTGCCACCGAACCGGCTTTCTCCAGTCCCCTGAACCACAAGGATGAGCCAGGCATCTACGTGGACATCGTCACGGGAGAACCCCTATTCTCCTCCACAGCCAAGTTCGACTCCGGGTGCGGTTGGCCCGCCTTTTGGGAACCCATCGACGCCGGAGTACTCAAGAAATTGGTTGATACGAGCCTCGGCATGACTCGTATCGAGGTTCGAAGCACCGCCGGTGACAGCCACCTGGGGCACGTCTTTCCAGATGGCCCCCGGGATAAGGGAGGCCTACGATACTGCATCAACGGGGCCTCGTTGCGTTTTATCCCCCTGGCCGACCTCGAAAAAGAGGGATACGGCCGATACCTGCATCTTTTTAAATGAGCCTCCTCAACAGTTGAACCTTGTGGTCGATCTCCATATCCCTGTACAAGGCGAGAGAGTCCTCAAGGTACTCTCTCGCCGAACGGGACAGACCCATATCCCCCGCTCGCTCCACACCTGACTGGGCGGCGATAACCCCCTTGACCCACAAGTGAAGGGCCAGCCAAAATCTCTTATGAAGTGGCACACAGAGCCGATCTCCCTGCTCGAGCATCCAGCGACACCGATCTCTGTCGCCCTCCTGCCAGGCTCGAAGGGCTGAAAGGCTGAAGAGAATTGAGTTGCCCCGACGCCTTTCCAAAAAGGAATGGGCGGCTCTAAGATGGTGATCCATAACATCGCCCTCATTCAGATCAAGGGCAACGTGAGCTGCGTTGCTGCGAAAGAGACAGAGCCCTCGGAAAAACCCCTCAGCCTCACAGGCATCGATACACGCCTCGTATATGTTCAAGGCATCGGAAAGTCGACCGGTACGGTGAGCGATGTCTCCCAGATAGCTATTAGCTGCTATGATCTGCAGCGTGTAGGGTGCGTCCAAAGCCTCGATGGTCTCAAAACGCTCAATTGATGATCGAAGGAGCCGTTCGGCTAGATCGTATTCTCTGGCGAACATCCTGGACATGCCCAGAAATCGGAACGCCATGGCCTTGGCAGGTGCGTTACCACAGCGACCGGCTACGCCGCTCAGACGCTTGGCGTAAGCCGACAAAAATCGGCTATCCTCAATCTGAATTCCGTAGTAGCAGAGATGCTGAAGCGACTCAAGCGCCAACTCCCACTCCCCCATGGTCGTCGCCTGATCCAGAGCCGATCGGACCAATACCTTGCCAGGGTCGTACTCACCCCACCAGAGGCGGTACCCACCGCTCAGGGCCAGAAAGAGAACCTCCATACGGCGAAGCCGGTCAATATCGGAACAGGGACCGTTCTTCAGACTGCGTATAAGACTCTTCGCTCCGTTCAGAAGCTCAATAGTCTGTTCCATCGTCTCGAAAGAGGAGGAAGATCGCCGCAAAACGTCGTCGTTCAAAAGAGGAAAAAGCTCGTAGTTTAAGGTAATGTGACGTCTCAGCCGCATCAACGTATACTCAAGCTCATCCAGTGGCTCCCCGGCTCTGTGACAATGATGGATCACCCTGGAACAGGCCAGGTCGTTCCAGAATCGCCCAGCCAGGTCGGCTTTCAGAATCGTGGCTAAAGATCCGTGGATCAACTGACGTCGAGCGTGAGACATCCGCCGATACACGTACTCCTTCAATGTACCGTGACTGAAATCAAGGCATGATCTCCCACCGACGTTCCGCTCCAGGACGATGGACTGGGCTACAAGTTCCTCGACAAGGTCAACCAATCGCCGCATCGGGAGCTCAGACACCTGCTGAAGGATACCCAGATCGGCAGGGACGGAAAACGCCGAAAGCCACTCGATAAGCGACAGCCCGTCATCGGCCAGATCCATGAGATGCACCTCAAGAGCCTCGGAAAGACGCACAGGGATCTCGTCCACAGACCGTCCAGAAGCGAGAAGACGGATGGATTCCACGAGAAACAACGGAAGCCCCTCGGTCTGAGCATAGATGCGATCCAAAGCCTCAAGAGACGGGCTTCGGCCAAGCAGCGCAGCACGGCAAAATTCCCGGGTTTCTTCCCTGGAGAAACACTTCAGGTTCAAATCGAACAGGGATACGCTTCCGTTCTTTTCAACATCACGAAAAAATCTGACCGAAAACGGAGAGCCATAGCTTCGGGTCGTGAAGAAAAAATCGACGTTCGAGGGACTATGGAGCAACACGCCCTCCATCACCTTCCACGAGCCCTCGTCAAGCCATTGAAGATCCTCAATGACGAGGGATACCCGTCTTCCCGCCCCGAAGCGGTCCAACACCAGGGCAACCAATGCCCCAATCCTGGCCAGAGGGACATGCTGAGAGGCCATACACTGAATCTTCAGGGATGGGAAAACTTCTCCAAGAAGACACAAGACAGAGACAGGCAAATCCAGATCCTCCAGATCAACCTGCTGGGCAAGGCTTTCCATAATTCCATCCCAAGGTAGCAAAGGATGGGTTGCATCTCTCAAAGCACGACCAATGATCACCGGCCCCTCAAATCTCAGAGACTCGACAGCCTTGGCGACAAGCCTGCTCTTTCCTACCCCTGCCTCTCCAGAAACGTAGACACATCGAGGTCCGTCACAGTTCCTCTGTAAAAATATCCTGATCTGCTCCAATTCACGACCTCGACCGAAAAACGGGACCAAGGACGAGCCCCCATTATTCTGTCTTTTCTCAGGAGATGAGCACACATTCAACGAGATCGCAGCTCGATAGGTCTCCTGAGTTTCCTGGGACGGAGCAAGTCCCAACTCGTCATCGAGCTTCCGCTCTAAATACCTGTAGGATTCGACAATCCGACTCTTGAGTCCCAGAGCTGAGAGACAGAGAAATCGTCGTTGATAGAGTTCTTCGTTCAGATCGTCGAGGTCGATGACAAAATCGAGGACAGAGAGAGCGTTTCGATGATCTCCACACGCCATCAGAGATCGAACCCTCTGCCTCGTCCCCTCACGATAGCGTTGAGATACGTTTCGCCTCATCGATTCGAGCCACCGTTCGAATCGGGGACACTGAGGTAAAGAGACACTCTCCATAAAAGGCCGGGAAAGCTCCTTAAGCTCAAGATCGGAGACGGATTCCAACTCGTCCAGTTTTTTCAAATCCACATCCACATCGCCCAAGTCCAGATCGACCCAATGCCGATCAGCCAGCACAGCCCTATCTGGAAAAACACACCGAAGCTGGTACAAGGCGTTTCTCAAATTTCTAAAAGCCAGAGGCCCCGGACGATCTCCCCAGAACATATCCGCCAGAAGTTCTCTGGACGACCGTCCCTCCACAGTGAGGAAACAGGCCAAAACCATTACCTTTTGAAACGAGAAAAAGACCTCTCGACCATTCACAGAAAAACACGGTTTTCCCAGAAGCCTCACCTTCCACGACAATGCTCTCTCCTCCCTTATATATATTATATACGAGGGAAGCTCATTATCACGATATAACTTATTACAACACCGCGACGTAGAGATCACGAATCACATAAGCGCCGATGAGATGTAATTTTTGGATAAATCTAGAATCAACTTGACAATTCAGAGCGTACCTTGATAGAATTCATCACAGGTCCTGCATGATTATAGTTTTTTAAAAAACAACACATCTCTAAGGGGGGCAAACGAAATGAGGAATACGGTGGTTATCGACGGACATTCTCTTACCCTTCAGGACGTACTTAACGTAGCACGAGGGGGATACGCTATCGAGTTGAGCCCGTCCGCTATTGAGGTGGTACGTACCGCCTCGTCGCTCATACAGAAATGGGTGGACGAAAACCGGATCATCTATGGTGTGACCACAGGCTTCGGAGATCTATCCACGGTGAACGTGGACAGAGACAAATGTGTTCTGCTCCAAGAAAATCTTCTCCGGAGCCACGCCGTGGGTGTCGGTACTCCCCTGCTACCGGAGACCGTCCGAGCCATCATGCTCCTCCGAATCAACGGCCTCACAGCTGGCCATTCAGGTATAACGCTGGAGACTCTTACTCAGATGGTCAACTTTCTCAATCTGGACATCATACCTGTGGTTCCATCCCAGGGCTCCGTCGGTGCCAGTGGTGACCTCTGTCCCCTTTCTCACATCGCAGTCGCTATGCTCGGTGAAGGCGATGTCATCCACAAGGGCGTCCGAAAGTCGGCCATGGAAGCCATGTCCGAAGAAGGGCTGGGGCCTATTCACCTTCACCCCAAAGAAGGGCTTGCCCTGAACAACGGTACGGCAGCTTTAACTGGCCTGGGAGTCATGGCCTTCTGGGAGGCAGTTAATCTGATCAAAACCGCCGACATCGCTGGTGCCCTCTCTCTGGAGGCGCTCCACGGCGTTCCCTACGCATTCGACCAGCGAACCCACGCCCTCCGGCCCCATCAGGGGCAGCTGGACGTCGCCGCTAACATCCGCAACCTCATCGACGGCAGTGCCATCATCGAGGCATTCAAGCACGAACGGGTTCAGGATGCCTACTCCCTTCGGTGTATGCCAATGGTCCATGGTGCCACCAGAAACGCTCTCGCCTTCGTCAGAAGCTCCATCGAGCTGGAGATGAACTCCGTCACAGATAACCCTCTCATCTTTCCCGATTCGGAGGACGTCATCAGCGGGGGAAACTTCCACGGCCAGCCTATCGCCCTTCCGATGGACTTTTTCGGCATTGCAGTAGCAGAGCTGGGAAGCATCTCAGAACGCAGGGTGGCCCGTATGGTGGATAAAAACCTCTCTAACGGCCTTCCCCCCTTCCTCATCAGGGACAGCGGCGTTAACAGTGGATTCATGATATCTCAGTACACGGCTGCAGCCATCGTCTCTGAGAACAAAACGCTGGCCCACCCCGCCTCGGTGGACTCCATCCCCACCTCTGCCAACCAGGAAGACCACGTATCCATGGGATACTGGGCATCTCTGAAGGGAACCAGAATCCTGAGAAACGTTCAGAAGGTGCTGGGCATCGAGGTGCTGTGTGCCTGTCAGGGAATCGACTTCTCCAAACCGCTTCAACCCGGCAAGGGAACCAAAGCGGCCTACGATCGTATCCGTCAGGATATACCTTTCCTGGAAAAGGATATTTTCCTCCACCCTCTTATGGAACAGGCCATCCAGCTTGTGCGATCCGGTGAGATCGTCCGGGCCGTAGAGGAGAATCTCGGAGTTTTACTGTAACAACGAGACATCACGTCAATGAGCTGATACAATACAAAAAGAACCCTGAGAGGAAGGAGACTTACTTTCACGTGTGTGGAAGCAAGAAAAGGAGGAGAATATATGCTTTTACTTAATCCGGTAGTTCTATCAGTTACAACGATGATGGTTCTGTGCCTCCTCAACCTCAACGTCATCCTCGCTCTTATCGTCTCTGCCCTGGTTGCAGGCTTGACCGCCGGTATCCCTATCGGGCAAACCATGAGCGTGCTGATCGGCGGTATGGGGGGCAACTCGGAGACAGCTCTCAGCTACGTTCTTCTGGGGGCTTTGGCCGTGGCCATCAGCCAAACGGGCTTGGCCACACTGCTCAGCGTCAAGCTCTCCAGGGTCGTGGGGAGCAAGCGACATCTTCTGCTCCTTGTCATCGCCGGCGTGGGATGCTTTTCTCAGAACCTCATCCCGGTCCATATCGCCTACATCCCCATTCTCATCCCCCCCCTGTTGGCTCTGTTCAACAAGCTGAAACAGGACCGTCGGGCGGTGGCGTGTGCTCTGACCTTTAGTTTGAAGGCACCGTATATCGCCATTCCAGCCGGCTTTGGACTGATCTTCCACGGCATATTGGCCGATCAGATGACCGCCAACGGCATCGCCGTCACGAAAGGCGAGATCTGGCACTCCACCTGGATTCTGGGGGCCGGCATGATCATCGGCCTCTTACTGGCTATCTTTGTAAGCTATAACAAAGAGCGAACCTACGAGGACAAGCCGGTCGTCGGGCTGGATACCGTCGGAGAGGCACCGGAACACATGACCAGCACCCACTGGCTAACCCTCCTGTCGGTCATCGTGGCTTTCGTGGTTCAGCTCAAAACCAGCTCTCTGCCTCTGGGGGCGACCGCTGCTTTAGCCATCATGGTTCTCACAGGAGCGTTAAAATGGAAGAACCTGGATACATCGATGTCGGGTGGTATCGGCATCATGGGCATGATAGCCATCGTCATGCTCGTAGCTGCAGGGTATGGCTCGGTCATCAGAGAGACCAAGGCAGTGGATGTCCTCGTCGAAAGCGTCGTCGGCATGGTGGGCGGCAGTCAAACCTACGGCGCCCTGCTCATGCTCATGGTCGGTCTTCTGGTGACCATGGGTATCGGAACGTCCTTCGGGACCATCCCGGTCCTGGCAGCTATCTACTGTCCTCTGGCCATAAAACTGGGGTTTTCGCCAGCTGCCACGGTCTGTATTCTGGCGGCAGCTGCGGCCCTGGGTGACGCAGGTTCCCCGGCATCCGACTCGACACTGGGCCCCACATCGGGACTCAACGCTGACGGACAGCACAATCACATATGGGATACGTGCGTTCCCACCTTTTTGCACTATAACATCATTTTGATCGTCTTTGGTATGATCGGCGCTCTGGTGATGTTTTAAACACCGCCTCAACACGCCTCTTCCTGAACCAGGCTTTCACAAAGAAGCCTGGTTTTTTTGTGTAGGGTTGAACAACGTCGTCAGCATCTTTCTCCTGTCACTCAGCGCTTCTTCTCGTCTCCATACCGTTCTTTATCGCCTTGGGGGCTAATTCTTCGACCCCGAACCAGAACGCAGCAATCTCCAGGCAATTCCAGAGAGCAACAGAGCCCCCAGAATCAAAAGGGACCAGACCAGCCAACGCTGCCATTCGGCTCCATTCAAGCGACCATGCTCGACTCTTCTCCCTTCTTTGTCTGGCTTGGGAGCTAGGGAAGCACTGATCACCGTTTCCATTGTCGCACTTGAGTGCAGGTTTCGAAGAAGATGAGGAGTTTGCAACATCAAGTCCTTTCGGGTGCTCCCGAAAGCGAGTATCCATGGGGCTCGGCCCTGGGTCAAAAAATACACGGTTCCAGAATGCCATCCTATCCTCAAGCGAGGCGGTGGTGCGGAGAATTTTTTTCCGAAGTCTAAGCGCCAGTAACGATCCTCGCGCCGACCGATGCTTATGGCGGAGTTCGCCCGAAACGTTCCGTCCGAGTTCGATTCGCGGACCCTGAAGAGCACCGCCTCACCCGCAGCACGCCATGGCATTCCCGGTTCGGAACGAGAGGAACAGCTCGCTCGATAGAGCCCAGGCTCCCTCAGGACAAAGTCGAGTCGCGTAACGGGAAACGCTCCCCCGAGATCGTACTCTACGACGCGATGGTCGGGTGCCAGTACGCCATCGAACTCGGCGAACTCATCTTCGGAAACCCCTTGTCGCACCAAAAAGGAACAGCGCACCTCCGTGAGCGAGAAGGCCGAACCTGCGCCTCTCACTCCCAGCACAAGATAACGACCCGGAGCGCTCAGCAGTTCGATCTCGCCGCTGTCCAGGCGCGCATCTCCCCTCCGGAGCCGGATCAGGGGTATGCCTCGGCACACCGTACTCCAGTCGCGAAGGTTATCGCTTCGAAAAACGTCGACTTTTGCATTCAGCTCCACATCTCCCGAGCCCCGGAGGTCCAGCCGATACGAGTTCGGATCTCCGCCCGGGAAGATGGAGGCAAGATCCAGAAGGTAACGGCGGTCGGAAAAACTCCTGTCATGCACCCTCCCCTCCCGAAGCTCGACAACTCGGACATCCGCATCGATCCGCACGGAGATGTCCGTAGGCGTCCCCCCCACCTCGCCGTCCCGATTCTCTCTGGGAAGTTCAAAGAACGGCAGGGACACCTCGGATCGAACCGGAATCGCCTCTGAATCCGTAACATCCGAAACCACAGTAAAAGGAACGATCTCTCCATTCGAATCGAAGATGGCGAGATCGTGGTTCTGGAATTGAATCAGCCCGCCATAAACTTCGATCGGAATCGAAAACCTGTGGAATGCTCCATCTAGCCCCGTCCCTGTAATTTCGCATTCGTGAATGAAATCCATGCGTGAAACCGGTTTTTCCGAGGCCTTTCCCCAAGTCCTGCAAGGCATCAAAAGGATCAACACCAACACAAGTCCTGTCGCCCAACTCCCTGAGCGTTTTCTCCCAACCATGCCTTCACTCTCCTGAGCTATGTTTAGCCGTACCGTGTGCGTCTTCGGCAGCCGTCTCCTTGGGAGGCAGCGGTGCGGCCCAGCCGATGAGCAGGAAGAGCCCGCCCAACACCAGAAAGGCGAGGATACGGGTCAAAGTGGTGCTGTGGTTCAGGTCGACGAACAGCAGTTTGAGCATGTCCACTACCAGCAGTCCCGCACCCGCGTGCCAAAGCTGACGATTTCCGGTCCGCTTCCCCTGCAGGATTCCCGCGAGGCCCCAAACGCCCCACAGGATGGCTATAATCCCCTGGAAATGAGGCGCCTTCAGCACCGCCAAAATCGAGGAATACGACTCGTCCGAGTACCACCATGCCACCCGCGCTGCAATTTGGTTGCCCCAAACGAAGAGGAACGCGCAGACCACCTTCCGAAAGAGCCCGAACAGACGGGGGACATCGGCAAAGAAGTAGCGGAACAAGAGAACGAACGACAGGATGAAACCTGCCTGCCAGAGTTCGAGGGGATTCAAAAAGGGGACAAATATTCCTTGGACGGATGTTCCTTTCCAGGCAAAACTGCCGATAAAAGCGGGGAGCTTCAATAACAGAGGAAGCAGTGCAGCCGCAGCCAAGGACTCTGGGGGCCCCGCTAAAAATGAACGCTCGCGTATCCGTGATACGTGGAGCAGCAATGTCGTCAGGGGCAGGAGGGAGAGGAGGCGTACCCAATCCGAACCAAACGGCGCACCCCATCGGCCCAGAGTCTCACCGACAAGCGTCAGCCCAACAAAAAGAGCGGCAAAATGAAAGAATTTGAATCCATGAAAGCTCGTCTCCGTTTTATACAGCAGGCGGAGCGACAGTCCGATCGTAACCGTGTAGATGAGGGCGTTTGCCGTCAAACTGCGCTCGATACCGAAAATGTCGGGGACTACGGGTGATAAGTCGAGAAACAACGTCCCCAGAGTCCAGAGGAGTCCGGCAACCAGGGGCCCGAACAGAAGGAGACGAGCCGCCGGCCAGTCGAAACGTAGAGAGGCCCAACACCCGGCCAGAGCGGTCAGACAAGCAATCGAAAAGGCAGAGAGCCAGGGAAGGCCGATACGCGACACTTGGTCGACAAGAGTCCACCACCACCAGAGGGTTCCCACACCGGTCAGGAGCCAGGAAAAAACAGCACAAGCCGGACGTAGATTGGCATCGAGAAGTCCCGTCAGCCAGCGTTCCTATTTATTGCCGAGCAGCGGAGATCCCTCACGTGGCCTGAAGCGAGCGATCCAGAAACCGCTACACCAGAGGGCAACGGAGAACAAGATACCGCTGGCAAGGATCGGGCTCAGCCTTGAAACGGCCTTCAAATCGACCCGGGTCAGTTCGGGGACATAGAGGATGAGGGCTCCCACCTGCAGGACGATCCCCCCCAGGAGAGTTTTGAGGCTTCCGTAACGGCAGGCAACGACGACCAAGAACGCCCCCTCGGCCGCCCATACGGCGGACGAGAGGACGCGTTCAAAGGCGTAGGGAAAAACCAGGTTCGAGAAGAGGATGCTCAGCGCGGTGAAGAGACGCCATAGCATGGGATGACACCGCTCCCCCTTTCGACGCAGCCCAACCCCGAGGAACAGATACCACACTCCCAGACCAAGGCAGGTCAAGGCTATGCCGTAGACGAAATGTCCCGCTATACGGGCCTGCAGGAAGAAGAATACGAAGGGGAGCAGGATGGCCAGGGGCATGTCGGTTTCGTAACGCAGTCCGCCATCCGCGCCATCGAAGGGGCCGTTTTTAACTGAGAGGAGAGCGAATCGGAGCACGATCAACGTGTAGGTTACGAAGAATAGAAGCAGGAAGGGCTCCACCAAGGAGAAAAGCTCCGGCCTCCAGTTGTACCGGCCCCAGAACAGGGAGACGGCGAAAGAGAGGAGGAAGCCCATACGGGTCAGGAGACGCCAACGGCGCCGGAACGTGATGACCAGAATTTCGAGGTTCAACAGGGTGCAGACAGAGAACAGCATCACGAGGTTTCGGGTTCCCACCTGAATCAGGAGCGGGGCAGCGAAGCCACCGAGGATCGCGAAAAGCGCCAAGGGCTCGTAGTCCTGTACCAACGCCAAGATAACGGTGACAACGGAGAGGAAGAGCATTGCGCCAACAGCCGGTCCTTCCGAGAGGATGGGCATATTGACGGGAAGAGAATGGAATTTCGCAGCGGCCAGAACGACGAGGTAGAGCACGCCCATGCCACCCCCCTGGAGGACGAGAGCGTAGGTACGGCGCCTCAACCGCATGCGAAAACCGAAAGCCAGCATAAGGATTCCTGTAACGGCAGCCGCCGCCAGGCGCATCTCCAAGGTCAGCAGACCGGCCTGGATTGCGTAATTGAAAAGCAAGCCGAAGCCCACGAGGAAGAGGAGCACCCCCGTACAGACCCAGATGTTCCCCTCCGAAAGCAACCAAGCAAGGAAGCGGGAACAGGCGACGGCGACAGGGCCAGGTTCGCGTTTGCGGAGCAATGGGACTCCGGCCGGGGGGGGTGTTGCCACGTCAGCGGGAACGAAATCCTCGACAACGGGTTTCTCCATTGCCTCTGGCTCGGAGACCTCGGGAGGAAAGTCGGCATCGGCCGCAGTTTCGGCCGATGTCCCAGCGAGAACGATCGGGCTTTCGGAGTTCTCCTGGATAGCGCTGCTCGGAGGTTCGGAGGGTTCCGGCGCAACGGACAAGACCTCCTGCTCCTTCGGAAACTGAAGGTCGAGCGGCATTGTTCGGGAGGAGGAGAGCAACTCCTCCGGGAGCTCTGGAGAAGCGGTATCCCGTCTTAGCTCGCTGATTTTCTTCTCCAGGTCATCAAGTCGGCGATTCAGATGATCTCCCAGGTCGCCTGTTTTCACCATGACCAAGATCGGCGATAGGACCAGCCACAAGACCGCAAAAAAAATAAGCAACGCCATTACTCTCAACCCCGCTTTCTTCTTGATCTGGAACCTCAAAGACGAATTGCGTCGACAATGATTAAATAACTAAGTAATTAAATTATTACACAAAAGTCCTTCATCTTCAAACTTCGACGTTAGAAAAAGATCTGAGGCCTGAAAGCAGAACAAGGAGCACGAAAAAGAAGTGGCATGAAAACCTCTTTGATACATCGATGTATACAAAAACGCAATCCGATGGAAGTCTATACCATACAAAGCATAACACAAAGCGCTGCCGTTGAGAGCGAAATATCCTCCATAACCGAGTCCTTCTTCAGGTCCTTCAAATTCGGTTCCCTTCTGAATTTGCATATTCTCTCGTGACGTATCTCCGTTGACTTTCGTCCCAGAATAAAGTATGGTTTAGTCGAACCATATGTGAGACAAGACATCCCATTTTGGAGGAAGAGTCTGTGGTTGATAGACGGACAAAACTGGATGCGGTGGACAAGGTGGTGACCATCATGGACGAGCTCTGTGCCTCGTCCGGCCCCCTGAGCATTCGAGAGATCGAGAGGAAAACCGGGGTTCCAAGAAGCACCGCTCACCGGTTTATCGCCTCTCTGGAGCGCCGGGAGTGGATTCACCGGGACGGCGAGAGCGATCGATATCGACCCGGCATCCGTTTTTTTCTCCTTCAGCGTAATGACTCGTTCTACGAGGAACTCGTTCGAATAGCCCATCCGATCATGGAACGCCTCACGAAATCCACGAAGAAAACGGCAATCATGAGCGTCCTTGAGAGAGATGTCGGGCTGTGTCTTCACAGCGTGGAGCCGCCCATGTCCATGAAATTCGTAGCTCACAAGGGGATGAAGATACCTCTGGACGTAGGTGCCACCGGCAAGGTCCTTCTGGCCTTCGCTCCGGAAAGGATTCGAAACGACTTTTTGAACTCCTTGAGGGCTGAGCGTCGTAGATCTCTCAAAACCGAACTTGATGAGATCCGTGAACAGGGGTACGCCTTCAGCAGGGAAGAATGGATATCCCATGCCGGGGATATCAGCGTCCCCATCTGGAACACGAACGGCGCTTTCGTCGCACAACTGGGCATCGCCGGACTCGTGTCCAGCTTCGACGACAGAGAACAAGAGCTTACTCAACAGGTCAAGGAGGCCGCAGGAGAGATCGGGCAGGCCCTGTAATTCCGGTACAGCTCTATCAAACCTGAAAAATCAGTCACAACAGAGATATCAGGAGGAGGAAACCATGGCAAAACAGCTCATTGAGTGCGTGCCCAATTTCAGCGAAGGGCGAAGAAAAGACGTTATCGAGGCCATCGTTCACCCCTTCAAGAACCAAAGGGGATGCTACCTTTTTGATTATCGGGCCGACGAGGATCACAACAGGCTCGTGGTGAGTCTGGCCGGAGAACCTCAACCCATCTGCGACGCCGTCATGGCAGCCTCCAGGGTTGCCGTGGAGTCGATAGACCTGAACACACATCAGGGCGCCCATCCCCGCATGGGAGCGATCGACGTCATCCCCTTTACCCCCATCAACGGCATCTCGATGGAAGAATGCATCGACCTGGCCCGAAACTTCGGCGAGCGCTTTCATCGGGAGCTGAACGTGCCTGTATATTACTACGAGGAAGCCGCACTCCGTCCTGATCGAAGGAGGCTTGAGGTCATCCGCAAGGGTCAGTTCGAGGGCCTCAAGGAGGAGATCACGCAACCGGAGCGCCATCCCGACCTGGGAGAGCCAGCTCTTCACCCCACAGCAGGAGCCACGGTCATCGGCGCCAGGAAGTTCCTCGTCGCCTTCAACGTCAACCTGAACACCACCGACGTGGACATCGCCAAGGCCAT
This sequence comes from Dethiosulfovibrio peptidovorans, assembly GCA_002748665.1. Lineage (NCBI taxonomy): Bacteria > Thermotogati > Synergistota > Synergistia > Synergistales > Dethiosulfovibrionaceae > Dethiosulfovibrio > Dethiosulfovibrio peptidovorans. The sequence goes on from PDTB01000030.1 coordinate 32,302, forward strand.
AGGTAAGCGAGTTCGAGCCTCGGGCGGCGGGTTCACCGCTGTCAAGGGAATCGGTCTGGCCCTTGAGGACAAGGGCATGGTCCAGGTAAGCATGAACATCGTGGATTACGACAAAACAGCGATCTACCGGGCTCTGGAGTTCATCCGTATGGAGGTCGCCCGATGGGGCGTCACGATCAACGGAACCGAGGTATACGGGATGATCCCCGCTGCCGCCATATTGGACAGCGCAGCCTACTACATGCAGATCGACGATTTCAACCCCAACCAGGTTCTGGAACTGAAGCTTCTGGAGCTCATGCGAGAAGAGGACTGACCATGACAGCCACACTCTTTCACAACGCGTCCATTACGACGCCTATCAGTGGAAACTCACCCCTCGCCGGCCCTGAGCAGGGGCAAGTCACGACCTTCGAGGAAGGCGCCCTGCTCTGTGAGAACGGATTCATCGCCGCCGTGGGAAATCGTGACTCGGTGTTCGCCGTTGCCGACAGCGCCGACGTGGACATGGAGGTGGACTGCGAGGGTGCATGCATGATACCGGGATTCGTCGATCCCCACACTCACATCTGCTTCGCTAAACGACGAGAGAGGGAGTTTTCCATGCGTTTGGCGGGGACTTCGTACCTTGAGATCCTCAAGGCCGGCGGCGGTATTTTATCATCGGTCCGCTCCGTCCACGAGGCCTCCGAGGACGATCTCTTCGAGACGACCCTGGACAACGTCCTTTCAGCGCTGAACTTCGGCACCACAACCATGGAGATCAAAAGCGGCTACGGACTGACCACCGAGTCGGAGCTCAAGATGCTCTCGGTCATCGACAGGATCGCCCGGGAGACCCCTTTGGACATCGTTCCGACCTTCATGGGAGCCCATGCCGTGCCCTCCGAGTACAAGGACAATCCCGACGATTTCGTGGATATCCTCGTGGACGAGATGCTTCCGGCAGTGGCCCAACAGGGGATCGCCCGATACTGCGATGTCTTTTGCGAGGAGGGAGTCTTCTCGGTAGCTCAGAGCCAACGGATCCTTGAGGAAGCTCGTAGGCTGGGTTTTTTACTCCGAATTCACGCCGACGAGGTTCACGACCTTGGAGGGGCAGGTCTGGCTGCCCAGATGAGAACCATCTCGGCGGAGCATCTCCTGGCCGCTAACGAGGCGAATCTCAGAGCCATGGCCGATCAGGGCGTGATAGCTAACGTGCTTCCCGCGACCGCCTACAGCCTCAAAAAACCCTATGCCCCGGTCCGTACCATGATCGACCTGTCGGTACCTGTCGCCCTGGCCACGGACTGTAACCCGGGATCATGCTTCACCGAGTCGATGCCTTTCATCTTCGGCCTTGGCGTTATGAACATGAACATGACCATAGAGGAAGCACTCGTCGCCGTCACGTTGAATTCGGCCTGGTCTGTCGGCCTTCAGGACAAGGTAGGAAGCCTTGAAGCAGGCAAACAAGCCGACTTTCTTCTGCTTGACGGGGAAACCCCGGCTGTATTGGCCTACCACGCCGGCGTCTCACCGGTCACAGAAGTGTACAAGAAAGGCGTTCACGTAGCGTAATAAAGATCACTATCATGAGAGAAGAGAAAGGGGTATGAAAATGAAACTATCAGAACTGACCGTCAAAGGCTTCGTTCAGGAACTGGCGTCCGATTCTCCCGCTCCCGGAGGGGGGAGCGTCGCTGCACTGGGAGCGGCCCTGGGTGCGGCCCTCAACTCCATGGTGGCGAACCTCACCGTCGGCAAGGAAAAATACAAGGGAAACTGGGACGCCATGGAGAAAGTCCGTCTGGAAGCCCAAGCTTTGTGTGATCGATTCCTGGAGCTCATGGAGGCAGACACGGAAGCCTTCAACATCTTCATGGCAGCACTGAAGATGCCCAAGGAGACCGATGGACAAAAAACCGCTCGATCCGAGGCCATCCAGGCCGCTACGAAAAAGGCCATCGAGGTTCCTTTCGAGACCATGCGTCAGTGTTCGAACGTGGTTCGTCTGGCCGAGATCGCCTGTGACAAGGGCAACCCCAACGCGATCACCGACGCAGGTTCCGCCGCAGTCCTGGCCCGGGCCGCCGCCGTAGCGGCGTCGTATAACGTGAAGATCAACCTGATGGGACTCAAAGACAAGGATTTCGCCGCAAAAACGGCGTCCGATACAAAGACCATCCTGAAAGAACTGGAAACAAGCGTCGTCTCTGTAGAAAAGCTCGTTCAAAACGCCATCAGCTGAGAAGATGAACGGTGTGACGACCATGAACGACAATATCGTCTCCGGCAACGCTATGACCATCAAACTGGGAACTGACCTTCCCGAACGGGCTGCCTTCGTCGAGGGCATCCGCCGAGCTCCCGACCGAGGATGGACACTCAACAAGTCCGAGACCGAGCTGGCACTGAAAAACGCCCTGAGATACGTCCCGGAAGAGCTCCACGAGGCCCTGGCTCCCGAGTTTATGGAGGAACTTCGAACCACCGGACGAATCTACGCTTATCGCTACCGCCCGGCTGGGCGGATCTACGGCAAGCCCATCGACGAATACAGGGGCAAATGCACCGCAGGCAAGGCTTTTCAGGTCATGATAGACAACAACCTGGATTTCGAGATCGCCCTCTACCCGTATGAGCTCGTCACCTACGGCGAGACCGGACAGGTGTGCCAGAACTGGCTTCAGTACCGGCTTATCAAAAAATACCTGGAGGAGCTTACCGACGAGACGACTCTCGTGGTCGAGAGCGGCCACCCTCTAGGGCTCTTCAAGTCCAAACCAGATGCGCCTCGGGTCATCATCACCAACGGGCTGCTTATCGGCATTTTTGACAACCAGAACGAGTGGCATCGAGGCATGCAGTTGGGAGTTACCAACTACGGTCAGATGACCGCTGGTGGGTGGATGTACATCGGCCCTCAGGGCATCGTCCATGGGACCTTCAACACGGTTCTGAACGCTGCACGGCAACGCCTGGGCGTTGGTGCCAAGGATAACTTGGCAGGGATTCTTTTTGTCTCCTCTGGACTGGGGGGCATGAGCGGTGCTCAGCCCAAAGCCATTGAGATCGCCGGCGGCGTGGGGATCGTAGCCGAAGTCGACGCTTCCCGGATCGAGACCCGTTACAGTCAGGGCTGGGTATCCAAAGTCACCGACAGCTGCAAAGACGCATTCGCCATGGCTCAAGACGCGATGGACAGGAAAGAGCCCCTCTCCATCGCGTACCACGGCAACGTGGTGGACCTGCTGGAGTACGCCGAGAGCAACGACGTCGAGATTCCCCTGCTGTCGGATCAAACATCCTGTCATGCACCGTACGACGGCGGCTACTGTCCGGTGGACATGACGTTTGAGGAGAGAACCACCATGCTCCACGACGATCCGTCTCAGTTCCGAAAAAAAGTTGACGAAACCCTCCGGCGTCATTATGCCGTCATCAAAAAACTGACGACCAGGGGGACCTACTTCTTCGATTACGGCAACTCCTTCATGAGAGCCGTCTACGATGCCGGGGTCACCGAGATCTGCAAAAACGGCGAGAACACCTACGACGGCTTCATCTGGCCATCCTACGTTGAGGACATCATGGGCCCAGTGCTCTTCGACTATGGCTACGGTCCCTTCCGCTGGTGCTGCCTGAGCGGTGATCCCGAGGACCTCAGAAAGACGGACAAAGCCGCCATGAACTGTATCGACCCCGATCGTCGGAGCCAGGATTACGACAACTGGGTCTGGATTCGAGATGCCGAGAAAAACAAGCTGGTCGTCGGAACCCAGTGCCGTATTCTCTACCAGGACGCCGAAGGGCGAACCAAGATCGCCCTGAAATTCAACGACATGGTCCGCAAAGGCGAGATCGGCCCCGTCATGCTGGGACGAGACCATCACGACGTCTCGGGCACCGACTCACCCTACCGGGAGACATCCAGCGTAAAGGACGGAAGCAACATCTGCGCCGACATGGCCACACAGTGCTTTGCAGGAAACGCCGCTCGAGGCATGACCCTCTGCGCACTCCACAACGGAGGTGGGGTCGGTATCGGCAAAGTCACAAACGGAGGCTTCGGCATGCTCCTGGACGGCTCAGAACAAGCCGATGAGATCGTCAAATCAGCCATGATGTGGGACGTCCTGGGTGGAGTCGCCCGCCGGGCATGGGCACGATGCGACCATGCTGTCGAAGTCAGCCGAGATGTCAATGAGAACTACAGAGGCGAGTATCACATCACCCTCCCCTTCGTGCCGAAAGAAGATCTCGTCACCTCCGTGGTTGATAAGGCCTGGAAGAGGAGAAAAGACTGATATTTTACCCTAAAAAGCGGCATAAAATGCATAAGAGGTTCCGTCATTCCATCTGACGGGACCTCTCTTTTGTTGCCTAGGACAAAAAACATGATATAGTATTCATATATATAAAAAGAATTAAAATAACTCAGTATGCTTTTGTACGAGGCAAAACTGCGGCGCAACTTATTTTACATGCAGCTTTAATGACCTTAAGAAGGAGGAAGAACGATGAAAAAAACGACACTTCTGTTTGGAGTATTGCTGATCGTAACTCTTGTCGCAGGCGGCAGAGGAAATATGGCCATCGGAGCTGAGACCAAAAAACCTGAGGCGGAGGACCGGTACGAGGTCTCCCTCAAAGCGAGAGGCTCGATCTCGTTCAACGTACATACCGAGCACGACAAAGAATGGGTCGACAACATAACGGGACTATACCTAAGAAAAAAGACAGGCTCTCCTGCAAACCAGAAAATGGACCTCGTGTCGGAAAAAAATCTCGTGGATAAGGGAAAATACGCAATAAACACCGTACGGATAACCATGGACAGCGATTTATTCTCTTTAAAACCTGAAGAAGTCGCTGAGTACGAAATTTGTATCACGTCCAAAGGCGCAGACCCCGTATTGATGACTCTCAAGGTCACAAACTACAGACCCCTCACCTTCACGTTAAGAATGTTCGACAAAAATGGCAAATTGAAAAAAGTAAAATCATATACCTTTGATGAGATGAAAAAACTTGCAAAGACAGAGGGATACTACAGTTCGGGCTGTGTCATGCATGGGCTTATCAGTTTCCGCGCTCAGGGTGTACTCCTGAAGGATTTATTGGCCGATGCTGGCTTTGAATTCTCCAAGGGCATGTCGCTGGCATGCAGAACGACGGATGCTCCCACCGAGATCAAAGCCACGAAGGTCAACTCGAGCACCCGTACTGGTGAGGTGATGCAAAACCCTCAAAAATATTGGATAAAGCCTAGATCCACAAATAAATACAAGCATACGTACGAGGAACTTCTGGGGAGAAAACGATACTTTGTCTCCGCTCCCTGGGATGATACAACAATCGGACAAATTCTGAAGGACGACGGTAGAAAATTCAGCTTCAGCGCCAGAGAGTCCCTGGCCTCCAATCCCAAATATCTGATCCCCGTGCACCCCATCATCGCCATAAAATATACAGAGCTTCAATATAATTCGAACTCAGCGGATATCCGTACCTTCCAGGATAAATTCTACGATCTGACGGCAGATGAAAGGGCTTTCCGTTTTCTCTACGGACTTGCACTGGACGATGACCCCGTCGTCAACGTCACAGCATACGATAAAGAGGCAAAGGAATACCCTGTCGTGGAAACCCCTGAAAATAAAGGCAAGATCGCGCTGGAAGAGGGCCACGACCCCTGTGGAACTACCGCAAGACAAGCGAAGAACGTCTTTGGGATCGATATCTTTGAAGATGGTTCCGAAAAATAGCGAGGTATAAGCGTCCTGTTAAGACGGACCGGCTAATCACGTAATCAAGCCGACTGGGGCTTATTACAAGACCTCTTCTCCCGGCAAAGCCGCCCATGAGACCAATAGAAATTTAACTTCTAGTGCTTCTCCAATCGAAATAAACGTCCTGGCGGCTTTGCCGGCACGAGGAGGGGAAAGGGAACACCGATATCATGAAGAAAAATTTTCCATCTCTTATGGCATCACGGATGTATCTGATCCTCCTCGCTCTTGTTTTGTGTCTGTGCTGTCAAAGCTCAACGGCCCTGGCGGGCCACGGCAGCACAGACACCTCATCTCCGAAGGAGAAAACTCAGGAACTGAAAGACGGGATCTACACGGGATCAGCCATTGGATATGTCGACAGAATCGTCGTAGAGGTGACCGTCTCCGAAGGAAAAATCACTCAATTAAAAATCATTGAAGACGCAGAGGATATCGAATATATGGACATGGCCCTCTCTCTGCTGGAGGACGTGATCGATAAGCAAAGCACGGATGTGGACACGGTGGGGGGGGCAACCAGCAGCAGCAAGGGAATTTTAAAGGCCGTTGCCCAAGCCCTTGAGAAGGCATCAGAGCAAGCTTCCCCCGAGATACAGAACGAGACGCTGAGCGCCGATGTCGTCGTTCACACTCTTGCTAAATTAAAAATTCTATTTTCTCTACTTGTGTGCCTCGTGATAGCTGTAATTTTAAACACCCCCATCAAAAGACACCCCTGGGTTTTTTATGCCGGAGCTCTTCTGGTGGCTCTGCTGAGTCTGTTCTATTATCCCCTGAAGTGGAGCTCGTTGTTCCCTGACTGGTGCGACAAGCTCGTGCTCGATTCAATGCTCCGTGGGACTTTTCCCACAGCGCTTTTCATCTGCGTCATGTACGCCGGTGCGTTGCCCATACAGAACCGCATCACTCAAAAACTCATGAGAATCCGGACGGAATTCTCCATCGCAGCGTGCATTATAACCTTGAGTCATAACATCACATATGGGAAGGTCTATTTCAAAGCCATGATGACGGGGTTTAAGGGAGTCCCCATACAATATGGGATCGCGACCCTGATCACGCTTCTCCTTCTCACGATCATGATCCCTCTTTTCATCACCTCGTTTCCCTCCGTTCGGCGCACAATGACGCCTCGACGCTGGAAAAAACTCCAACGGTGGGCGTACGTTTTTTATGGAGGTATATATTGCCACGTGGCGGTTATGTACATTTTTGACCTTAAAAAAAGAGCTCTTGAACTGGCTTTATACACGATCCTCTTTGGAACATATGGATGTCTTCGAATCACGAAAGCCTTCAAAGAGCAAAAAAACCGATCAATATAATCGGGAAGGTGCCAAAAATTCATGATAGATAGATAGGCACACATCCAGTATGAACCACCTGACCGTACCGTAGACGAAAGGAGGTGCCACTCTGGCTCAGGGGGGTACCTCCTTTCGTTATGTGAGCGAGGCAGACATCGTCCCAAGCCGAGAGGACACAGGAGATACCCTTCGAGGCGACGGTACGGAGTAGGCAGGTCAAAAACACGTTTGGGGGCGAGAGAGGACTCTGGCAAAACGATCTGAGGCTGGGAGAGTCGGATGCAGGTTTTTAGAGGGGCCCTGTAGTGATATGCGGAAAACGCGTACAGGGAGATTTCTCCAAAGGCTTTAGGCGTCATCAACGTCGGCGATGGTGATACCAGGAATGAAAATCAAAAGACCATGAAGGCCACAGAAGACAAAAATCGCCCCGACGTGTACGTGCAGTTTCAACGTCAGGGCGGTCTATTCACGATCTGGGTGGGATCTATCGATCCAACCGCACAGCAACTCCTACGTCAATCATGATCACCCGATAAAAATGGACGCACCCGGCCCAAGAGGCAGGTTCAGGAAATACCATACGGCTAAAAGCACGATCCAAATGGCCATGAAGAACAGGGACAGAGGAACCCCACGAGAGACGATGGTACCGATTCCTGCCTCATCGTCGTATTTCGCCGCAAAGCCCAGAAGAATGGGGAAGTAGGGCATCATAGGCGTGATAGAGTTGGTACACGAGTCACCGATACGATAGAGCAATTGGGCCAGCTGAGGCGAGTAGCCCAGGTAGTACAACATGGGTACGATGACCGGGGCCATGAAAGCCCATTTGGTGGACCCGCTGGTGACAAAAAGGTTAACAAAAGTAGAAAACAGGATAATCATCACCAAGAGACTGAACCCCGTGAACCCTGCGGACTGAAGCGCACCGGCCAACTTCACCGCCATGACGATGGCCATGTTGGATTTTGTGAAGGCTGCGATGAAATTAGCGATGGGCAGGATGATGACGATATAGCTGGCCATACCGCCAACCCCTGAGACCATTGAAGCGACCAGCTCCTTAGCCGAGGTGATCGTCCCCGCTTTCCTCCCGTAGATGAGACCTACCAGGATAAAGTACAGAAGCAGGATGGGGACCAACCCTTTGATCAGGGGCGAGGGGATAAGCACGTCCTTCACGGGGTCCCGAAGGATGCTTCCCGGTACAAAAGCATAACCGATAATGCCGATCCAGTAGATAGCTGTAAAGAACATCGCCATCCGGAAGGCCTTGGCCTCCTCGGGGGAGACCTCAAATCCGGCGCCGCCGTGGCGCATCTCCCTGGCGGCCTCGCAGTGTTCGAACTTCTCATCCCACTGGCCGAAGGTGGGCATCATGAACTTGCTGACGAACACCGCAGCCAGAGCCGAGATCACCACGGTTGAAGCTATCATGAAGAAATAGTTCGCCGTGGGGTACACCTCGGCGCCGGGCTTGACGATCTGATACGCCGTTGTCGTGATCCCTGCAAGAAGGAGGTCGGTTCCGGCAATAAACAAGTTGGCGGTGAACCCGGCACAGACAGCACCGTACCCCACCACCAGCCCGAAAATGGGGTTCTTTTTCATGGAGAAGAACAAAGACGCTGTCAGGGGCGGCACGATGACGATAGCCGCATCGGAGGCCAGGTTACCGCAGATTCCAAAGAGAAACACGGCAAAAATGACGAATTTCTCCGGAACGTTCGAGATATTCTTCATGAGGTTCTCCAGGAACCCCGACTTGGTCGTGACCCCCAGCCCAATCATCATCACCAGAACCAACCCCAGAGGGGGGAATTTAGCGAAGTTCTTGACCATGTTACGTACTGTCCAATCGAACCCCTTATGGGACAGCAGATTCACGACCGCCACCGACGTGTCGGTTCCAGGCTTGGTCACGGACACGCCCTCGAAGAGCGCCGAGAGGATCAGAACCAGGGCCCATAGGCCTATGAACAACCAAAACGGATGAGGCAGCTTGTTCCCAGCGACCTCAATCCCCTTGATAATCTTGACGAGAACTCCTTCTTTTGCCCGTGCATTTTCAGTCATATGTACCCTCCTTAATCGATCTTGGCAACGTCGGAGACGACACCTGCCAGGACATCAAGACCTATCCCCATGGCTCGTTCGTCAAAATCAAAAGCCTCGTTGTGATGCCCCGCCGAACAGTCGGCCCCGACGATGACATACGTCGCCACACCTCCTCGACGCTGCACCCGATCCATCATCCAAGTGGCGTCGTCGCTGCCGCTCATGAGAGCCTCAGCCAGTACATGCATCACCCCCTCCGCGTCTTGAGCCGCCCGAACGACCACCTCCACCGCCTCGGGATCACTTGAGGCTGTGATGGCCTCCCCCATCTTGGTCACGTGCCACCCCACGTCGTACATTTCTGCTGCCGAGCGAACGATGGTCTCGGCCCGACCGTAGACGTACTGGGCAATGTCGTTGGTTTCGCCCCGGGTCTCCACCTTCATGGACGCCCGGGATGGTACCACGTTTCGTCCCTCCCCAGCCTGAAGCACACCTACATTGACTCGACTGAGACCATCCTTATGAGGGGCAATGCCGTGAAGGTTGACGGCAGCCGTAGCGGCGGCCAACAGAGCGTTTTTCCCCTTGTGGGGCTCGGCTCCGGCATGGGCTCCCTGCCCCCGATAGGTCACGTCAAACTTGGTAGTACACAGGAACCCCCTGGTACCGGCAACGATCGTTCCGGTGGGGAAGCCCAAGCCCAGATGGGCAGCCACGAAGAAATCCACGTCGTCCAGAAGCCCCCTGGCCGTCATGGCGTATCCGCCACGAACGCCCTCCTCGGCCGGCTGAAAGAGAAGCTTGATCCGACCTCGGAGCCGATTTTTCTCCTCCATGAGGAATCGTGCCAGAGCCAGCCCTATAGCGGTGTGGCCATCGTGACCACAAGCGTGCATACATCCGGGGTTTTGAGACGCAAACCCCTTCTGAAACGGCAGATGAGCCCCCCCATCAGCCTCGGTTGTCTCCACCGAGTCTATATCAAACCGCAGGGCCACAGTCGGTCCAGGACGCCCTGTCTCCACAATAGCGACGGCGCCGGTATAGCCATCCATCTCCCGTAGCCACCGGGGGTCGGCACCCTGGCTAACCGCCCGTTGGATAAAGGGCTCCAGATCCTCGGGACGCCCCATGATCGAGTTCTCATCCACCACCGACCGCCCCACAGCCACATCGTAGCCCATGGCTTCCAGGGCACCGGCTACGTAGGCGGTGGTCCAGAACTCGGTCCATCCCGCCTCGGGATGACGGTGGAGTTCCCGACGAATTCGGATCATCTCCTCCATAGTACCTGCAACCCCCTCTCTCATGACGGGGCGGCTCCTTTCATAAACTCCAGAGCTCCAGCAGACAGGTACGCGACACCCAGGGGGAGGGCCTCGGGATCCGGCAGGAAGCGGTCGTTGTGGATGGGGGGCATGTCACTCAAAGGGACATCCCGAGGGCAACACCCCAGCCAGGCAAAAGCCGATGGGACCTTCTCGGCAAAGAAGGCAAAATCCTCACCGCCAGGATGGACCGGCAAACCACTCAGGAGATTCTCTTCTCCCAAAAGGACAGAGACAACTTCCTGTGCGCGGGCAGTCACCTGAGGATCGTTCATAGTCGAGGGATAGCCGTACTGATAGTCAACCTCACATCGGGCACCCAGGCTCAGACACGTTCCCTCAGCGACCCGATGGATCAGCCGGTCCATATCGGCTCGAACGGCGGGGTCGAAGGTCCTGACGGTTCCGTCGTAGGTCACCTTATCGGCCACGATATTATATCGATCACCGCCGGAGACCGTCCCCAGGGTGAGCACGGCCGCCTGGGTCCCACTGATGTTTCGTGAAACGATGGTCTGCAGGGCCATCACCATAGCCGAGCCCGCCACCACGGCATCCGTACCCAGGTTGGGCATGGAGGCGTGAGAGGCCTTACCGTGGACCGTTATCCTGAGACGATCAGATGCGGCGGAGACAGCCCCGGGCTGAAGGCCGATGGTCCCGGTTTTCAGGGTAGGCCAGACGTGGAGCCCCAGTACCACGTCCACCTTAGGATCATTCAGAGCCCCATCGGCGATCATGTAGGGAGCTCCACCGGTGGGAGCCGACTCCTCCGCAGGCTGAAAAAGGAACACCACTGTTCCGTCGAACTGTTCGGCCAAGTCTGCCAGAACATGAGCTACTCCCAGGAGCATTGCCGTATGGGTATCGTGACCACAGGCGTGCATGACACCGTCGACCTCGGATCGCCAGGGAACATCGGTTTTCTCCTGAATGGACAGGGCGTCCATGTCGGCTCGAAGACCGACCACAGGTCCATCCCCCCGTCCCCGGAGAACCCCGACAACTCCGTGTCCTCCAACTCCGGTACGGACTTCTATGGGGATATCTTTCAAGACATTGGCCACCAAAGCCGCCGTTCGCTCCTCATGATAGCTCAACTCGGGATGGCGATGGATAGTTTCCCGATAGCTCATATACAGTTTCCTGTATTTTTTTTCCAACTGCCGCACTCTTTCCATCACCGCTGCCTCTCCTCTCTCGTTCGACGATCGTCAGCAAAGATCCAACTCTCATCTGACCACTTTTAAACTATATCACAGCACTCCACAGGATAGAAGTAAGACTATTTTTACACAAGCACGAAGAAATACAGGCTCTCGCTATTTTTACCTTTTTACAGGATGGATGCTATACTCACAAAGAATATAATTAAGTTGTACAATATGAATCAATACCAAAGTGTCGTTTCAAGACAGGGGGCTTTGACATGAAGGTCATTTCTGTATCCATTGATGAAGCTGCGAGACACCTTCTCTCCTCAAAGATAACGCCGTCCTTCGGCGATACCCGGTGTTGGGGCATCATCAAAGTTATGAAAAGAGATCGTTATGGCCTCTGACGAAAATCGAGCGCTCAAAAAGGCCGGCCTTCGAGCCACATCTTGCCGAATCGCCTTGCTTCGGGAGCTGAAACGTCGGAAGACCCCTGTGACCCATGGAGACCTGGAGAGAGCCGAGAGTCTGAAGGATTTTGATCGGGTGACCCTGTACAGGACCCTGAACGTGCTTGAAGAACGGGGACTACTACACCGGGTTCTTGGGTTGGATGGAGTTTGGCGTCATTGTCGGCACGATTCTCACCCCAAAGGCTGCCCCGGTGATCACATACATCTCGTCTGCACGAACTGCGGCAAGATGATTTGCCTTGATGACCAGCCTTTGCCAATAATCAAAGCTCCCGATGGATGGACCGTCACGGGGAAACAGTGTGTGGGATACGGCCTCTGCGGCGAGTGTATCAAAGAAGATGAGGAAAACGTGAATGCCCTTCACATCACCTCATACCAGGGAGCACGCTGACAGTGACAATCGGCGCCCTGATCCCAGCAGCCGGCCTCTCTTCCCGGATGGGCCTGTGTAAAACCTCAATGGACCTCCTGGGACGACCGACTCTGACCTGGGTCGTGGGATCCCTCCATACGGCAGGAATCCAGTGCCTGGTCGTCACCGGTCACTGGCGGGACGAGGTGGCCCCCCTGGCTCGTTCTATGGGATGCCAGATGGTCCACAATCCCAACTACCGTCAGGGGATGTTCTCGTCGGTGGTGACCGGCTTCAAAGCCATGCCGCTCCACTGGGATCGCATCTTTCTCCTCCCAGCTGACATTCCTCTCGTCCGTCCTGCGACCTTGCGACGATTGACCAGACAGGAGGGCTCCGTGATCTACCCCACCTTTAACGGACAGAGGGGACACCCTCCCCTGCTCCATCGGGACATTACCTCCGTCGTCCTGGACTGGTACGGAGAGGACGGGCTTCGGGGTGCTCTGAGAAGCTTCGAAAGCCGAGCGATCCAGGTTCCCGTGTCCGACCAGGGGACGATCCTTGACATGGACGACCAGGACGACCTGAAGAAGATTCGAGAGATGGCCAGACGGAGGGATATCCCCACCTCAGACGAGCGTTGGGCGCTGGAGTCACTGGCGGGTACCCCCGAACGGGTGAGGCGCCACGAGGCGAAAGTGGCCGAAACAGCCGCTATCCTGGGGAATGCCGCAAAACGGGCGGGACTCCCCATAGACCAGGAGGCTCTCATCGCAGCGGGGCTCCTCCACGATCTGTGTCGTATCGAGAAAGACCACGGCGCTGCCGGGGCCTCCATGCTCCGTGAACACGGTTTCGAGCTTCTGGCAAACATCGTGGCCCACCACATGGACTACCCCTACCGAGGAGTACTGGACGAAGGGGCCATCCTCTACCTGGCCGACAAGCTCACCTGCGACGACAGGCTTTGCTCGTTGGACGAACGCCTTCAGAGGATGCTGTCCAAGTTTCAAGACCGTCCAACGGCTCGGGAAAGCGCCAAAAGACGACTGGCAAAGGCCCGGAGCATACTGAACGACATGGCCGACCTGATTGGGAACGATCCAATGAAATTCCTTCGATGAATACCTTCGTCCTGCTCATCCGCCATGCTAAGCCCGCAGTCGCCTCCGGGATCCTCTATGGGAGCACCGACATTCCCCTGAGCCCCGAGGGCGTTCAGGAGGCCAAAAATCTGGCACCAATCCTGGGGAACCTCGACGTACATCAGGTTTTATCAAGCCCTCTACGTCGTGCCAGAAGTACCGCCGAGGCCACAGGACTGCCTCCCGAGACGATCCCCGGTTTTCGGGAGATTCATCTGGGAACGTGGGAGATGATATCGTCTCAGGACCTGAAGCAACACGATCCCCAGGCTTTCCAGGATCGATGGAAGCATCTGGAGACCTTCCGCCCCCCCGGTGGCGAGAGTTTTCAGGACCTGGCCGATAGAACCATCCCAGCCCTGAGGCAATTGGTGAGTTCTTCGGATGGAGTTCTGGTCGTCTTCGGTCACCTGGGAGTCTTTCGAGCCGTCCTCTGGAGAGAACTGAACATTCCTCTGAAGACCACGTTCTCCATAGCACAGGACCACTGCGGTATCCACGTCCTAGAATACGGGAAGGCGGGAGTACACCTCATCCGGGTCAACTGGCGTCCCTCGGTCATCTAACGACCCAGCCATACGCTGCAACGAAAAAGAAACGGAGGCATAGTTCATGGACAAAAACATCCTTCACAATATGCGCCTCGCTCTGAACGGCGAAAATACCGGGGTCCTGTGTACCGTCGTCGGGAAAAACGGCTCAACCCCGTGCCGGGTGGGTTCAAAAATGTGGGTGGCTCCCGACGGTTCCATCACCGGCACGGTAGGAGGCGGCGACCTAGAACGCCAGACCATCGCCCGGGCTCTGGAGCTTCTCAGAAAAGGAATCCCTCATGACCTTTTGTCATACCATATGGAGCCCGATACAGAACACCCGGAGGGCCTGATCTGCGGCGGAGCAACGTCCCTGTTTCTGGAGGTCATGGGACGTCGGCGGGAGGTGGTGATCTTTGGGGCTGGGCACGTGGGGCACTCCGTAGGGACCCTGGCGTCTTTCTGCGGATATGGGGTGACCTTCTGGGATGATCGAGAAGACATCACATCACCACCTCTGGAAGGGGCCAAATTCATCTCCATACCCCTTCCCCAGGCGATACAGGAGCTCCGTCTGGAACAGGGCGTGTCTGTTGTGATCTGCACATGGGCCCACGGTAAAGACGGCGACGTTGTCCGGCTTCTGGAGGGGACGAACCCATCATACATCGGCATGCTCTCCTCAAAAACCAAGGGCGCCACCTTGTGGGGACGGCTTCGGCGGGAAGGGGTCTCGGAAACCCATCTGAAGAGGATCCATACCCCCATCGGTCTCAGCATCGGGGCCGGCTCACCCCAGGAAATCGCGGTATCCATCATGGCTGAGATAATATCTGTGGACTCAGGGAGAACCCCAGAGAGCTGTTGTCCATCGACCTAATGAAAAAACCAGAAGGAGACGGCGGCCTTGCCATTTCTTAAATTTTAATGAGATCCGTTTGACTCTTCATCGGACGAGGAGAACGGTATTGATGCACACACGGAAACCCAGAACAACATGATAAAAATGAGGAAGAGCCGCCCCGATTGGGAGCGGCTCCTCCTTTCGTTATGCTGTTTACCTCTATACCCTCGGCCCATACACCCTTCAGCGCCTCAGGAAAACAAGTGGCA
>PDTB01000031.1 GCA_002748665.1 Dethiosulfovibrio peptidovorans
CAGGTAATGCGGGCAGAGTCGCCGGAAGCTCTGCGGGAAGTACCGAGCGAGCCGCAACCTGTACCCGGGCAACGGGAAGGGCCTCGTTCACAAGAGGAAATCGACGCCCGGCTTGCTGAGCTGGATAGGATGTACAGAAAGGAGGCAGAGTGATCATGATTTTAGAGGGTTCGCGATATGCGCAGGTCGGGAAGGCTCTTGCGGCCATCGCTTTGATCGGCGGATTTATATATTCCTGTGTTGTTGTGAAGAAGAAGTGGTGGAAGAGAAAACGGAAGTAGATGGACGATGCCCCTCAGCTCTTTATTGGCTGGGGGGCGTTTTTTTGTATGATAAAAAAAAGACAGCAGTGGGAGAGGAACGCTGACCTTCGCTGATCAAGTTTCAAGCGATAGTCTTGACCGTACATAAAACCGTACATGAAGATTGTGCCTGACTTCGTTGGATATCTGATTGCAGTCGTTACCAAGCTTTATTTGAGTCTCCCCTCCTGCACCATTAAACAAAACACTGAATGCCATAGAACCCTATAAAACCCGCCTTGTAGCGGGTTTTCAGATTGATGACGAGATCCCGTTCTTCTCTTCAGCTAAGAAGGACGGGCTTGATTTATGTGAATGGACCTAAGTTTCTTGAAGAATAACGTGAAAGGAGGAGCTTCCTGAACAGGAGATTCCCTCTTTTTTTATTTGTAGACAACAACAGAGCTATTTATCAGTCGAGTACGATTGGAGGTGAAAAAGCCTGGAAAGGAGCGACCCGAAACGAACATTCACAAGTGCACTCAATTGACTCTCTCAGCAACAGAAGAAGATTCATCGTGGACGTCATACAGAACATATTCGAGTTGTTTTGTTAATCTAGTATTATAGTATTTTCTGGAAGACCAAAGAAAAATGTCAAGACCAAAGGCGTTATACGTATCTTGAAAGATAAGCAGCAGCAAATGAGCTCTGTCGAAATGACCTGAGGCGAGTTTCTAAGTTTTTAGAGGTCCCCTTATAGGGAAGGATACTCTGGGACCGCCTATTCGTGGATGTGTATTTGTCCCCATGGGAAAAAGCGCGGGATAACTTCCTGCGAAAGGACTTCGATGAGAGCTCTCGATGAGGTACAATAATAATATCACGTTAAAAACAAGGAGAAAGAGAGATGACATATTACGATGTGATTGTGATCGGTTTGGGGCCTGCCGGTATGGCCGTCACTGCCATGGGGGCGGCTCTTGGGCTTCGAGTTTTGGCTATTGAAAAGAACAAGGTTGGGGGCGAGTGCCTCAACTGTGGTTGTATCCCCAGTAAGGCTCTTCTTAAGGCCGCTCAGGCGTATCACGATCTTGGTCGCTTAGGATCATATGGTCTTGATGTTCAATCGACCCTTCAGGGAATGGATCCTCTTTTGATGGTTCGAGAAAAAATTGCCACTATCAACGGGAAAAAACTGATGAAGGTTTTCGAGAAAGCCACGGTGATCGACGGTGAGGCTCGTCTCGACAGTCCTGATAGTGTCCGAGTGAACAATCGGACCTATCAAGGTCGGCGAATTTTCATTGCCACAGGCACCGAACCCTTTCTTCCCCCAATCCCTGGTCTCTGCGAGATCCCGAACGTTTTGACGAATACCGATATGTTTGAGATGGAGAAGATCCCCCAATCGCTGACGATCATAGGAGGAGGAGCTATCGGGACCGAGATGGCTCAGGCTTTTTGTCGTCTCGGTGCCAAGGTCAACGTGGTTCATATGGATCCGCACCTGATACCGGCGGCGGATCGGGATGCAGCTGATCTCATTGAAAAGGTTTTAGTGGACGAGGGAGTGACTGTCCGTAACTCTGTAGCCATCAAGCAGGTGGAGTATAAAAACGGTACAGTAGTAGTTACGGCTGGTGACGAGGTCTTTAAGTCGGAGCGGCTTCTTGTTGCTGCCGGTCGAGCACCAGTTGTCGCTGAGCTTGGCCTGGAGACGGCTGGTGTGGAGTATACAAAGCAGGGCGTTGTGGTCGATCAGCATATGAGGACTACGACTAAAAACATCTATGCCGTTGGGGATTGCAACGGACAAAGCCTTTTCTCTCATGCTGCTATGCATCAGGGAATGTTGGCTCTTATGGACTCTCTCAGTCCTTTTCGTCTCTCCAGGCTTCGCAGGGATCGTTATGTAGTGCCTTGGGCTGTCTTCACCGAACCTGAGGTTGCGCAGGTTGGCCTGACCGAAGCGGAGGGAAAAGCCAAAGGCCTGTCTGTGGTCCGAAAAGAGTTCAAGAGTTACGGCAGGATGGTAGCCGACGGCCATCCTAAGGGCTTTATCAAGGTCGTGCTCGGCAAGCTGGGAAGGATATATGGGGCTACTGTGGTGGGCGAGGGGGCCAGCGATCTCATCCAGGAATGGGCCACTGTCATTCAGCAGCGGAAGGGTATGGTCAGCGTGATGATGACCCAGCATACTTTTCCCGCCGTGTGTGTGATCAACAAGATGGTGGCCGAACAATGGATGATGGAGAAATCCAGCTCTCCATATGTCAGGGGACTTATCCGCTTTTTATTGAGATAGTTAAAGGGGGTTGATATTTCCTTCCTTTTTGTAGCAATCTGATATGGAGGCAGAATGCCCTGATATATGTCGTATGAAAGCAGGGTGTATGTTGTGCAGTGTTGAAATTTTTGGAGAGATATCGGTGTATAGGAGGTCGATCTTCATGAGACGAAGAACAGGTGCTTCAGGTCTTAAAATGAAGGAGGTTCGGGGAATCGTTATTTTGGGGCTCTTCTTGATGGTGAGTTTCATGGCCCTCCCCTCTGGAGTGGCATGGGGGAACAAAAGAGCTGCCCCCCCTGAAATCCTGGAAGATACCATTATTATAGGGGATCGGGTGCTTGATATAGCCTATAGACTGGGAGTGATGCCTAAGGCTATGTCCATTCGGGGATCCGTGTGGGACAAGGCAAAGGGATTGAAAAAATGCAGTCAGATTTTGGGATGTCCTAACTATATTGTTAAAAATCCCTCAACGGTGCCCGATGCGTGTAAGAAGTTCGGAATTAGGCGTATTATCATAGAGAAGTCAGAGCCTTTCTGTCTTTATATGCCAGGAGCCTCTCCTCTCAAGGTCGTGCCTCTCCTTGCCGGAGTGGATGTTGCCATAGAGTATGTCGATATGACTAAAGGAATGGCTTCGGCTATCAAGCAAACAGCGGCTCTTCTCGGTTGTAAGGATCAAAAGGTGCAAGCCCTTTTAGAAAAATGGGACAAGCAGACTGTTGCCATTCAGAAAATGCTGCCCAAAGAGGTCAAGAAGAGTGGCAAGAAGGCCGTGGTGTTTCACGGTACCTTCCATCGCTCTTCAGGGAAGGTTGGTTTGCGGGTAGAGGCCCCGGGCTTCTATGCGGATACGTTTTTCCTGAGTAAGTTGGGGTATAGAAATGTAGGGGAGGTTTTCAATCCGAGCGGTAAAAAACCACGGAAAGGGCATTTTCAGGTCAAGAAGACTAAAAAAGGATTAGACCTCTCTCCTTTACTCCAAGAAGATCCTGACGTGATTATTGCTACAGGAGATGTTTTTGCCGTGCAGAAGGCGTTGAGGATGTACCTTCTTAAACATCCTAAGCTCGCCCAGGTAAAAGCGATTCGAAATATGGCTGTTTACGCACTCCCCGCCTATGTGGATTCAAGCCCATTGGATTATGCAAAAGCTCTCCAGAAATGGATTGCCGCACTAGAACCCTAGAAAAGTTGTAGGGGGCTTAAGCAGCAGTTGGGAACATACCACAATTGATCGTTCATCGGGAACTCTGTTATAGACGCATAAGGTCTTCAGCTCCCTAATCGTGTAAAGGCTCCAGAAGTAAGGGTGGAATTTTGGGATGTGGCATATCTCCCCTCAACAGGAGATGCCACATCCTTCCTTATTGTATCTCTTTATGGGTATTGTATCTCTTTATGGGTGAAGGAGGAGTTAGGCTCTCTTAAGCTTGTTGCTGGATACTGAGATAAATGAAGTTTGTCAGGTAGGATACACAGCATGAATCTATCCCCAATGGTGGAAGATTCACAAAGCTATAACTCTCTTGAAACGGCACCTTGCTGGCAACGGTGCAGGGGCTATGTGTGCTATGACAGCTATAGCGTGGTTCCCAAGGGAACGACACAGGAATAAGCTTGATGTATTAACGATATCGTGGCAGGCAGCAAGGCTGTATATAAGGATTTTTGCTCTCTACAAGCTACAGAGGAAGGCTCAGGAGCAAGAACGTTTTAGAGCATTTCGATCAATTGTAAGATCCGTCGGAGCTTGCAGGTACTTGCCCGACAAAAAATCGGCCCTCGCATCCATCTGATGGGACAAGAGAGCCTACTGTGTCAGAAGTTAAAGCTGAAATATGCTGAAAAGCTTTTTTTGCTTGAGGATTAGCAGGATAGAGCTGCTACTAGTTGGATTTCAACAGGGGCATTCCCTGGAAGAGAGGCGACCCCTACGGCGACCCTGCTCACAACACCGTCTTTGCCGAGCTCTTCACAAAGATATTCAGAGGCAAAGTCTGCTAGCTTTGAGTGGGCTGTGTACTTTTCTTCTGCGTTGATAAAGACCGTCATAGTTATGATCTTTGTTAGTGTTTCTCCCTCGCTAACTGCTTTTTTTGCAGCAGTTAGCGCATTTTCAGCCGCTTTCCTTACCGCATCTCGATAGTAGTCTAAAGGTTTAGAGGCGGTAACCTTGCCCACCAAAATTAAAGTGCCTTTTTCCCTCGGTGTCATGCCTGCTGTATATACGAGCGAACCGTAGCGGTTTGCGGGTATGTATCTGCCCTGAGGGATAGGATCTTCGTTATTAATCATTATTTACGATATCTTTCGAAAATAGTGAGGAGCCTTTCAATACCTGATATGGCAGCCTCGTGGTTTTGCGAGAAGTTTATTCGAAAACTATTCTCAAATTGAGGTCCAAACTCCGTCCCTGGGGTTATTATAACGTCTGCAAGATGACGGACTATTTTCACAAAGTCTTTTAGAGGTACCTCCATTGGAGGAAGCTCTGCGAAAAGGTAGCTTCCGCCTTCGGTTGTTCGGACTTTTATACCCTCTACTTTTCTAAGTTTTTCCAGGATCTCGTCACGGATAGCCTGATGTGCTGCGATTCGATGGTCTATCCAGCCTTTCGGCTCGCTGAACCACGTTGCCAGAACAGACTGGTTGTATCCACTTGCCCGGAGTGATACGATGGCCAATAGCCGTTCCATTCTGTCTATAATAGCGGGAGATCCGAATGCAACACCAAGCCTGAAGCCGCTAAGGGATTCTGTTTTAGATGGGCCGAGGATCGTTATGAGGGTGTCCGGCTTTTCTTTCTCTGCCCTGAGATGAAAATAGGGGCGATTGTCAAATATCTGTCTTGAGTAGAGTTCGTCAACTATGAGAGCAACATCATATTTCTTAGCCAGAGATGCGATTTTCCTGATCTCATCCTCAGAGTAGATCACGCCTGTGGGGTTATTCGGATTGGAGAAGAGAAACAGTCTTGTGCCAGATTTAAAAGCTTCCTCAAGGCACACCAAATCAATACCAGATCGTTTATCCGTTCCTAAAAAGTCCATCTGAATTGGGGCGAGCTGTCCTCCGAAAAACTCTACCAGTTTACGGTTAGCGAAGTAATCAGGCTCAACTATAGCGACCTTATCGCCCTCTCCGACAAGTGCCCCCATGGCGAGGAAAAGGGCACATTGTGTCCCAGGAGTGATTATTATCTCGGAATCAGAATCAACCGACGCACCTGTAAAATAGGCAATTTTTGTGGCCACATCTTCACGGATAGACCTTGCTCCCCGATATTCTGTATATGCTTGCGAGCCCCCTTTTTCAAAACCCTTCTGAAATGCATCGAATGAGCCTGGTGTAGGTTCATGGGCATTTACATCTCCATGTGAAAAATCAACAGGTGTTCCCAGGAGCCTCTCTCCTCTGATGTCAAGTTTACCTGTTCTTTGCCGTTTCTCCTGACCTGGTGCATTCTCAATGCCAATTTTTGCAAACTTATCGTCTAATTTTGACACACAAGACCCCTCCTGACATTATTTCTTACATATTTTCAACTATTTTCTTGGTGATCTTCAAAAAATCTGTAATATCTTCTTCCGAGTTACAGTGAAGAGGAGTTATCCTGGCTATGCTATCTATGCCAAGGGAGTCTAACATTCTTTTAGAGTAAAGACTTTTAGCTGTCCGCTCGCATATTAAGATGCCTTTTTCCCTAAGAGCTTTAATAAAAGGGGTGATGTCCTTCCCAATGATGGAAATAGCTACAAGTAGGTCTTTGTTGTCGTAATCGCCTGTTTGAAAATGGACTTGAATTTTTTTTATTTTACTTAATCCTTCAGCCTTGTCCGTGCCATTGATCAAGGCGTTCATCAAAGCTCTTTCCTGAAGGGTAATTCTGTTCATGCCCTCCGTAAAAAGATCTCTAGAGCTGTCTTTTTTAACATATTGAGCGCCTATCCATTTTACGTAATTTATTACCTCGGAAAATGCTGCAAAGTGTGCTGTTGCAGGACTTCCCAATGCCCATACAGTCTTGTTTTTTGCCTTCAGTTTGTCGTGTGGAAGCAAGGCCAGTCTTTCAGAGATATAACCAAATCCAATACCTCGACAGCTAAAAAACTTGTAGGGAGCGAGGGAAATTCCATCAATATTTAAATTTTTAAGGTCAACTGATCCATGTTGGATATGTTGCACTGCATCAATAGTGATGTAAAGATCAGGTTTTATTAATTTTGCCTGATTTATTATTGATTTTATGTCAAGAACAGCTCCGGATATGTTTGATGCGTAAATAATGTTGAGAAGACAGGTGTTTTTATCTACGAGTTTAATGACATTGTCTACATCTATGTTCCCTGAGACTGGATTAGACCGAGCGATTCGAAGTTCTTTCCCGACTTTTTCTGCACATATCTCGCATACATCAAAGGAAGAAGGATGCTCAAGAATAGTAGTGACTATATTATCTCCAGGGACATTTTCAATAACAGTCCTTATCATTTTAAAGTTAATCTGTGATGCGGTTAAATCCGTAAGGAGAAACCCATTTTCTACATTCAGCATTGTCTCTATGTCTTTTTTACATTTTTTAGAGATTTGAGACATGTATTCTGCCACATCGTAGTCCCTTTCAGGACAGTCAGGAATGGCATTCATGGAGGAAAAAACGTCGTTAGATTCTTTAAGTCTCAGTGCACCTCCTGCATTGTCAAAGAATAAGCGTTTTTTACCGTTTAAAGGGTGTTTCCGCAAAAAAAGAAACTTTTCCTCGATCTTTTCTTGAAGAGGATTTTCGAAAAATTTTCCCATTGGATGCTCTTTTATGTCTATCATTAAATAAGCTCCTTTCTACATATTTGCACTAAATTCCATGGTGGGTCTGAAGTTTTAGGAAGGTAGGGATTATTTGTTAGATGCCATAATTCAACCCCTCAAGCAGTTCCTCTCTACTGTTGTTCTGGAACTTGAAGATCTGATCTAAAGCAAGGGACTCATATCCCGTCTCAAAATGGATTGTATCCCTGCTTGTTTTGTGTAACGTAGAAGTATCTATCCCCAAGTGAGTTTAGAGAGTTCTGTTGTGTCTCTTGAGTTAGCAGGTTCGCTATCATACTTCTTAAAATAACCCCGATCAAACTCCTGTTCTTTTATTTTACATACCATGGAGCTGCATTTATTAATCGTAACTTTAGTTAAAAAATATTATAAATAAATTTATCTTATGAATCTTCACTTTTTTCTGGTTTTGTATATTAACGCCAATGAATGGTTTTACTTCACGCTGAAAATAATGTTTTTTACTTAAGTTACAAGATAAAATTTCTTTAGATATTATCAGTTTTTTTGTTTTTCCATCTTGTTTCCTAGCCTCGCAGAACAAGCTCTTGTTACCACCAAATCTCCTGTAATATTTGCTGTCGTGTGCGCAATGTCAATTACGGGCCATATTGCAGCGAGGATAGGAACGAGCTCTAAAGGCATGTTTAAAGATTCAAAAAGGACAGCGGACATAACAATTCCAGCACCTTTTACTCCTGCTGCTCCAACTGCCAAAACAAGGCCTAAGAAAACTACTTTTGTAAGCAATAGTGGTGTTATTTCAAATCCATAAATATCAAATGAAAATACTGATATAACTCCTAGTGCGACGGCCATACCGTTCATATTTACGGTGCTGCCTAAGGGGAGAGCAAATCCGAAAATAGAAGGATGGATTCCCATTTTGTGTTCGGCTATATCCAAAGAGATTGGTAAGGTGGCTGCACTAGAAGTAGTGGTTGCAGCAACAAGCATTGCAGGAGATATTGTCTTAAAGAAGTTGAAAACTGGAACTTTAGCCCATCTCAAGATCAATGGATAGGCCGATATAAATACAATGAAAATTGATAAATAATCAGTCACTATAAATTTAATTACAGCGAGCACCATTTTATCGCTTATAGTTCCAACTAAAACGGCAACAAGAGCTCCTATACCATAGGGGGATATTGACATTACAAAATCTGTGATTTTTATCATCACATCAGCACCATTGGTAACAAAATTAGCCATAAGTTTTGCTTTTTCTCCTAGCAGAAGAATTGCTAGGCCAAAAAGGATTGCAAAGAAGATTATCTGGATCATGCTCATATTTGCCATAGCTGCAACAGGATTTGTAGGAATCCAGTTCAAAATGGTGTCTACAAAAGAATACTTTGCGACAGATATTTCTTTTGCAGATCCAAGGATACCTTCGATACCTTGCCCAGGTCGTATAGTTAGGGCAACGACAGTTCCTATAAAGGCCGCGAGCAGAGAAGTCAGTGCATAAAAAGTAACAACGAACCCTCCAATTTTACGAAGATTTCTTGGAGTTTCCATTTTTGTTATTCCAGAGGATATGGTGAAGAAAACCAGAGGTACGATAAGCATTTTTAAGAGCCTGATAAAAGCGTCCCCTATGGGTTTGAGCTTTACAGCGTCAGGTCCCATAAAATAGCCTATACCAGCACCAAGAATTATCATTAAGAATATTTTCTTATGAAGAGGCATTTTTACCCAGAACATTTTTACACGCCCTTTCTGGAGTAGGATGATTGAATTTTCTAATTAGAACTGTACTACGCGTGATTGATATATTCAAATACCAATAGTACAATGAGATATATATATTTATGTTTATATGGAGGGACTCTATGTTTCGAGCTATGAAATATGCGTACGAGATATCAAAGGAAAAGAGTTTTTCGAAGGCAGCAAAAAAACTTTTTATATCTCAACCGTCCCTAAGCATAACCATCAAAAAACTTGAAAGAAATTTGGGGGTCACTCTTTTTGACAGGAGTTCTATGCCGATTCAGCTTACAGAAGCAGGTCAAGTCTATATGGAGATGGCAGGGCAAATAATTGCAATTCAAGACAATATGGAGTCCTATGTCAAAGACTATACAGAACTAAAAACAGGAACTCTTGCCTTAGGTGCACCGCATACTTTTTCTTCTTTGTTTATGCCTGTTTTTATTCGTGCCTTCTCAAAAAAATATCCAGGGGTGAAAATTACACTTGACGAGGCAGATACGATGACTCTTCAGAAAAAGTTATTGAATAATGATGTTGATATTGTAATAGACACATGCGATTTTGACGGAAAGTTCTTCTTGTCTTATCCTATTATAGAAGAAAGGATTCTTTTGATGGTGCCTAAAGATAATAAAATAAATAATAAGCTATTAAAATATAGATTTTCAATCTATGATTTACAGAATGATTATGAGATTGTCAAGGGTAAGGATCCGGTGCCACTGAGCTATTTTAAAGAAGAGCTGTTTATTATGTTGCATAAGGGGCATGACGTGCATAAAAGAGGTATGGATGTGTGTGCGCAATACGGTTTTTATCCCAATGTATATATGTATCTCAATCAGCTTATGTCTTGTTACTATATGTCCAATGAGGGGATAGGTATTACCTTCATATCAGATACTATTGTTAAAATGATTCATGTAAAAAGTGACAATGTATTTTTGTATAAACTTAATAACAAAACATCTCAAAGAAATATATTAATGGCGCACAAGAAAAGTCGACATATGTCAAAAGCGGCAAGAGAGTTTATGAGGGTTGCTGTCAATGAAAGTGTGTTATAGATGAATTTTTGGGGTAATGTCGTCCGTCAGATGGAGACGAATTTAATAACTTGAAAGGTATTGATTTGGTAAAATGGGATATCGAAGGGTAGGAAGCGCATAAGGCGAATGATTCTCTTTTGTTCTTTCGAGGAAAATACCAGAAGGGGCGCTGGGATCATCTCTCGGGCTCTGACATGTGAGACGGTAGAGGTGACAACCGTATCTTCAAGAGTTCGCCGTTGAACTGAATCTGTACAATATGATCGTCCTGTGTGGTCCTGTTTAGGCGCGGAGCATCGCTCCTCCCATACGCACTCTTTTATAAAAGGGGTTTTCTACTACGGAATAAGGACATGGAGTGCTTTTGTTGTCACAAGGAAGGCTCTGGGGCATGATCGGGAAGGCTCTGTCTCGTCGAACGGTACAGTCGGTTCTTATTCGCAATTGACTGCCCATTGTGAACTGTCTCAGCCTGGGTATTTGGCTTACAGTGATTCTCAAGTCATTTGATTTTGAGGAGGCGATGTGGTATAACCTCTGCCGTTAAACGTATGGTTACGACATGGAGGTGCCTGAATGGGTACGGACAAAGGCGGTATGAATGATCCTATGACGAGCGTGTTTGCGGAGTTTTGTGAGCGTTTTGCTTGTTGGGAGAGTGCAGTTGCTAAGCTTGGACCTTTATCTCCGGCTCAGATGAGAACCGTGGGCGTTATCGGGAGAAATAAGAACCTTCGAATGAAGGACATTGCCGAAAAGATGGAGCTGACCACCGGCACCGTGACTGTCATGGTGGATCGTCTTCAGGATATGGGTTTTGTGGAGCGGTGTCGGAACGAGAGTGACCGAAGGTCCTACAAGATCGTCCTCTCTCCCAAGGGGGAACGGTATTTTCAGGAGCATGTTCGCCGCCAGGAGAGCCTGGTTACGAAACTTACGTTGGGGCTCAAGGACGACGAGCGGAGACTCCTCCTCAACTCTCTGAGACGTTGTATAGCCTCGTTTTAAGCGAGGTTCACTTCGGGCGTCAGGCCCTCGCATGAGACGGCGAGGTGGTCCTTCATCAATCGGACTGCCTTGTCGTTGTCGTGGTCGGAAAGAGCGCCCAAGAGAGCTCGGTGTTCGTCGAGGCTTGGGTTTGAGCTGAAGTTAAAAAATTGCTCGTAAAAGACCATATACACGTATGTTCTGGAGAGGACGTTATCCACGTAATCGGCCAGAACCATATTCCCCGATGCCTCCGCGATGATCCTATGAAAAGCGTTGTTGACCTCCAGGTACGCTTCCAGATCCCGATCCCGAAAGCTCTGTTCTTCTAATTCGATCTGTTCTTCCAAACGACAGATTTGCAAGGGCGTGATCCGGTGGGCTGCCTTTTCAACGGCGAGACACTCCAGATATTCGCGAACCTCGTAGGTGTTCTCGATTTCCTCCCTTGTAGGAGCTGTGAGTCTGGCACCGCCGCCAGGGATCAGTTGAACGATCCCCTCGGTCGCCAACCTCCGAAGGGCCTCGCGGACGGGGGTCCGGCTGACGTCCAACTGTTTAGCGATGGTAGTCTCTGGGAGTCGCTGCCCTGCCTTGAGCTTTTTCGTGAGAATCTGACGTCGAAGTTCGTCGTAGACCTGTTCCGATGTTGTCGTGTAAAGAACGGTTTTTTTCATGATCCTTGCCTCCCCTAAAAACACGATGAATTATACAAAAAAGCCCTCCTCATGACAAGGGAGGGTTTTTCAGACAGTTGCCCTCCCGCCTCGGCTTTGGAGCTGTACGTACACGTTTGGGTGAGACAGAGCTCTGGCGGAACGAGCCGAGGCTGGGAGACTCAGATGTAGGCTTTTAGAGGTGCCCTTGTTTGAATTTTACAACCGCTATACCGCTTATTGTGTGTCATACCCACTACGTGTTTTTTGAATAGAACACATGAACAGATGACAGAAGGAGGAGCCGCCCCGAAGCGCGAAGCGACTCCTCCTGTCGTTTTAGCATCTTCAATCCCTTGTCTCGATGGTCTGGATGGTCTCCATGAGTTCTTCCCATCGGACCATGATCCGTGCCAGACGATCCTCCACGGACGCCAGGTCTGTCATGAGTTCTTGGACGAGGCTCGACCGTCCCAGGGTTTGGGGATCGCAGAGTTTCTGGTGAAGGAGACCCTTGTCTTCTTCCAGCTGTGAGATGTCGGTCTCCACTCGCTCAAGCTCGTCGAGAAAGGGCTTTTTCTCACGATAGAGGCGGTTTCGTCGCTCGGCTGCAGTGCGTTTGGAGCTTCCCTTTTTGGTTACCCCGGAGGAGGGTTGGTTGGCCTGTTCATTTGCCAGGATTTGCTCCCGCCTTGCGACGAAGGCGCTATAGTTGCCCTGATAGTCATGAAGGTGCCCTTTTCGGATCTCCAGGACCCGACTCACCAGGTTATCCAGAAAAAAACGGTCGTGAGATACGATAAGCATGGTTCCATCGTACTTCAGGAGAGCTCGCTGAAACAGCTCTTTTGTGGTCATGTCCAAGTGGTTAGTGGGCTCGTCCAGGATGAGGAAATTTGTCTCCTGAAGAAGAAGCTTCACGAGAGCCACCCGTGATTTTTCTCCCCCCGAGAGGATTGAGATGGGTTTGTGAATGTCGTCGCCGGGGAAAAGAAAGGCCCCGAGCAGAGAGCGTTTCCCCTCGGGCGAAAGTCGATCCAATGTCCTGTCTACCTCCTGCCAGACAGTGTTACCGTAGTCCAAGTTCAAGCTGCTTTCTTGGGAGAAGAACCCCATGGATACGTGGTAGCCTAGCTCAACGATCCCTCGGTCGGGAGTTTCCTGAGCGGCGATGAGCCGGGAGAGCGTAGATTTACCTGCGCCGTTGACTCCCACCAGGGCAATTTTCTCGCCTCGAGTGATCTGGAGGTCCAGATCCTGAAAGACGGAGAGGTTGCCGTAGGATTTTGAGAGCCCCACAGCACTCACCACGGTATGTCCGCTGCGGGGGCAGGAAGGAAAGGCGATGGAGACGGATTTGTTCGGTCCTCTCAGAGCAACGGCTTCCATCCGTTCCAGTTTTTTAACCCGGCTCTGGACGAGGGATGCCTTGGATGCCTTGGAGCGAAACCGGTCGATGAAGTCCCTTGTCCTTTCAATCTCGGCCTGTTGTCGTGAACGTGCCCGCTCCCTCCGTTCCTCAAGGGCGGCGCTCTCCTCCAGGTAGCGAGAAAAATTGCCTCGGTAGACGGTGATGGAGCCGTCGGCGAGTTCAGCGATGGACGTCATGATTTTGTCCATGAATCGTCGATCATGGGAGATCGCTACGACCGTTCCCGAAAAACCGCCCAGCCAGCCTTCAAGCCATTCCATGCTCTCGGTATCCAGGTGATTGGTGGGCTCGTCCAGAAGGAGTACGTCAGGACGGCTGAGAAGTGCGCCGGCTAGGGCGATGCGCATCTTCCATCCTCCCGAGAAATGAGAGATGGGACGGTCGCTGTCCTCAGACTTGAAGCCCAGGCCCTTCATAGCTTTCTGTGCCATGGCGTCGAAAGAATGACCTCCGGCCATCTCGTAGGCGGCCATGGCCCGTTCGTATCGTTCCATGGCTTGATTTTGATCTCGACTGTCTGATTGGGCCTCGCTCAGATCTGCCTCGGCTCGGCGAAGGGTTGACTCCAGATCGTCAATCCCGGCCTCCTGCCTGATGTAGGCCAACACTGAGATGTCTGGAAGCTCGTGGAGATCCTGGGGCAGGTAGCCCACTCGTGCGGACGAGGGCAGAGAGGCTGTCCCCTCGTCAACCTCAACCATGCCGAGAAGCACTCGGAGCAGGGTGGTCTTACCCGAGCCGTTTGCTCCCACTAACCCGACCTTACTTCCGTCGGGTATACGCCAGGAAAGACCATCATAGAGCTTCCGCCCGCCCAGGGTGAGCCTCAGGTTACCCATGTCGATCATGAATTTTCGAGAGCCTTGGTTCCGTGCTTGTTAGCCTTGCATTTCTCCAGATCCAGATAATAGCGTCTTTTGGCGTTATCCAGTTCTTGGGCCATTTTATTTTCAACCTCTTTTTTCTCAATCTGAAGCTGACGCTTGAATTCGGCCTCCATCTGAGATATTTTATGGTCTCTTAGGGAAAGCTCTCGAACTCCCTGCGCCAGTTCCTTCTCTAAGGAGGCGATCCGATCACTCTTCTGGCGCTCCAGCGCGACAAGCTCTTTTCTCGCTTTTTGTTCCAGTGCTCGCATGTGTTCCTGAGAGCGTCGTTCGGACGCTTTGAGTTGCTCCTGAAGGGCCATGGATTCTCGGGCTATCTGCTCCCGAAGTCCCTTTTTCTCTGCGTTTATCCTATCCATCTCCTCGGTAAGGGAGCGTTTTTCCCTCCCGAGCCGTTCCCGAAGGTTCACCTCTTCCGAGTTTTGTTCCGTCAACTGGTGAATCCGATTCTCCAGGGAGGTCTGGACATCTCTGAATCGGGTCTTCTCCTGGGCAAAATGTTTTTGAAGTTCCTCTATCCGTCCTAAGTGGAGCCCCTCCAGTTTTTTGATCTCGCTTCGAAGGCCCTCGAGTTCTTGGAGGAGGGAGTAACGCTGCTCCTTGAGGCTTTCATTCTCTTTTTGGAGCTCCTCCAATCTTTTCAAGCCAGCCTGGGCTCGAGTCAGTTCGTTCTGCAGGTCCTGACACGCCCCCTCTGATCGCCGCCGTGCGCTTTCGCAGTCCTCTCGAATGGCCTCCAGAGAGCTGTGGTCGTTTTGGAGCAGTTTTAGTTGATTCGTGAGATCGGCCATCTGGCGATCTTGGGTATTCAGGGTATATTGGAGCTCTCGGATCTCTTTTTCCCTGTCCTCCAGCTCTTCGTAGATTCTCTGTTGGAAAAGTGTAGCTGCATGTCCTAGGTTGTTTAGGGCATCGTTCAGCATCTTTCCGTCCTCACTTTCCCGAAAGAGCGCTGTTTGGGGAAGGAGAGTATCGTCGTGTTCGGTCATTGTTTATCACCTCAAAGTCTTCCGTAAATCGAATCGCGTGACTTTCATTATACCAACGGTTTGTTTTTTTTTGCCCTGTCGGGACGTATAAATACGATGGATTTTGCTCTGGCGTTGAGAGGCGACGATGTACAGAGAGCCGATGTAACGGTGTGTTGAGGTCTCAGACGTGGTCGATATGTGCCTGTGCCTTATGGATCAGGAGGACCTCGAACGGCTTTCAGTGGAGCGTTGAAAAGCAGCCAGCCCGGCTGTATAGCCGGTTGACCAACAGGCTTGAAGATTATAGCCACCGGTCGGGCCGTCGAGGTCCAGAATCTCTCCGGCGAAGAAGAGACCTGAATATTTTTTTGATTCCATGGTCTTGGGGTTCACGTCCTTCAGCGAGACACCTCCAGCTGTGATCACGGCCCATCGGTAGCCAAGCAGGCCGGTAGGAGTTACAGGGAGAGCCGTCACAGCTTCAAGTAGATTGGCCCTCTGTGTCTTCGTAACCGTGTCGACCCTGGTATCTGCTGGTATGCCTGCCACGTGAAGCACTACGGGGATGAGTTGTCGTGGCAACAGATCCCGGAGACCATTTTTTAAGAGTTCTCTGGGATGATTCTTCAGGTCTCGAAGGATTCGGGCATCCAGTTTGGCCTTGGAGAGTGCCGGTTTCAGATCGATGAACAATATGGGTTGTCCGGCCTTAAGGGCCCGGCCGATTTCCTTAGCCATGTCCATGACGATGGGGCCGCTCACCCCGAAATGGGTGAAGAGCATCTCCCCGAAGCGGCTGGATCGTTGCGCTCCGTTGTGCCAGAGACTCAGAGATACGTTTTTCAGCGTCAGGCCTTTCAGCTCCGTACACCAGGATTCCTGAGCCCGAACTGGAGATATAGCAGGTTCAGGAGCGATGATTTTGTGTCCCGTCTCTCTGGCCCATCCGTACCCGTCTCCAGTGGAGCCTGTTTGTGGGTACGACAATCCTCCCGTAGCGATAACTACTGTCTCAGCCTCAAAATCCCCTCTGTTGCTCTTCAGACAAAAGCCACCTTTGTGCTTCGGCTTCAGGGACGTGACCTCGGTGTCCGTGAATATCCATACGTTCCCCTCAGCCATGAAGGCTGCAAGTGCTGCCAGAACGTCAGAAGCTGTGCCGCCATTATCGGGGAAAACACGATGCCCTCGTTCCACCAGGGGAGCAACGCCCCGTTCGTGAAAAAATTCCAGAGTCTCCCTCAGTCCAAAACGACTAAGGGATGACAGAAGAAAGCGTCCGTTAGCCCCGAAGACTTCGGCGAGTTTCATCGGGTCTTCCTCCATGTGGGTGTAGTTGCATCGTCCCTTTCCTGTGATCCCTAACTTAACCCCCAGTCGGTCATTTTTCTCCAGCAAGGCCACCGATGCCCCCTGTGCTGCTGCGGAGCCTGCGGCCATCATGCCCGCAGGGCCGCCGCCGAGAATAACCACGTCGTATTTCGTACCGGTCATGGATTGTCTCCTTCCAGGTTTGTGTCTTGCTCAGGATCATATCACTTTAGGGTGAATATTTTTGTAAAAATTTTTCTATATCAATGATAGTTGATATATATTAATAAATATGATATGTTTATCACAAGGAATAGAGCCACAAAATTCTTATGTTGAGGGGGAATATGGTATGTGGGATTCAAAAATGCCGATTCATGAGATACGGGAGATTCGCGCTAAGACAACGGTCTATCTGGGAGTGGGGGCCATCGTCAAGATCGACGACATCGTTGCCGACCTGAAGGCCCGGGGGATCGAGAAGGTTCTGTGTGTGACCGGTCGGGGCTCTTACAAAAAGACCGGTGCGTGGGATCACGTTACAGCGGCTTTCGACAAGCATGGGGTGAAGCACGTTCTCTACGACAAAATTCGTCCCAACCCCGAGGCCGATGACGTCGACGCCGCAACGGCAATGGCCCGTGATTTCGGTGCCACAGCTGTGGTCGCCATCGGCGGGGGAAGCCCCATCGACGCTGGTAAAAGCGCCGCTATCCTCATGGAATATCCTGACGAAAACGCTCGGTCTCTCTACGAGTTTAAGTTTACGCCGACCAAGGCTGCGCCGATCGTGGCTATCAACCTCACTCACGGTACGGGAACCGAGGCCGACCGTTTCGCCGTGGTCACCATTCCGGAGAAGGAATATAAACCTGCCATCGCCTACGACTGCATCTATCCCCTGTGGGCTATCGATGACCCTGCTCTTATGACCGGCCTGTCGCCGGATCAGACCCGCTTCACCGCTGTGGACGCCGTAAACCACGTAACCGAGGCTGCGATCACAAAGGTGGCGACGCCGTACACGGTTATGTTGGCCAAGGAGGTTGTCCGTCTGGTGGCTAAGTATCTGCCCCAGGCGCTTCAGTGTCCTGACGACCTGACGGCCCGGTACTATCTTCTGTACGCTTCCCTTATCGCCGGGATCTGTTTTGACAACGGTCTGCTTCACTTCACCCATGCGTTGGAGCATCCTCTGAGCGGTGTCAAACCGGATCTGGCACACGGGCTGGGGCTTGCGATGATTTTGCCCGCCGTTGTTCGTCAGATCTACGTGGCTCAGCCCGAAGTTTTGGCGGATCTCTATTCGCCGATCGTTCCCAACCTCACCGGCGTTCCCGCCGAGGCGGACGCGGTGGCCCGTGGCGTGGAGCGGTGGCTGTTCGACATCGGTATCACGTCGAAGCTGGCCGACGAGGGATACACCGAGGCCGACGTAGACAAGCTGGTGAATCTGGCTCAGACGACGCCTTCGCTGGATGGTCTGTTGTCTATCGCCCCCATCCCGTCGAACTCCAAGGTTATTGAGACGATCTATCGGGAGTCGCTTAAGCCATACTGTGCGAGGTAGCGCTGTCCGTATCATCTTCAAAAAAAGAGCGGGGCATACAGCCCCGCTCTTTTTTTGTTCTCAGCATGGATGTGTCGGATTTTTTTTCATCGAGAGGGACAGACGTTTTCGTTTGAGGTCGACGGATAGAACCGTTACTGTGACGGCCTGTCCCGGTGAGACGATCCCATGGGGGTCTTTCACAAATCGGTCGGCGAGTTGACTGATGTGGACGAGGCCGTCCTGATGGACGCCGACGTCCACGAACGCTCCGAAATCGGTGACGTTTGTGACCAGTCCTGGCAAGGTCATCCCCGGTTCCAGATCGGAGAGTTGATTCACCGTTGGGTCGAAGGAAAAGGCCTTGAGGGGGCCTCGAGGGTCTCTGCCGGGTTTCGCCAGCTCCGACAGAATATCCGTCACGGTTGGCAGTCCCACCTGATCGTTCACGTATTGCTTTGGATTGATGGCCTTTCTTTTGTTCTCGTCGTCGAGCAAATCACGCACGGAGCATCCCAGGTCGGTCGCCATGGTCTGAACAAGATCATAAAGCTCCGGGTGGACGGCGCTTGTGTCAAGGGGGTTTTCTCCCCCTTGAATTCGGAGGAACCCGGCTGCCTGTTGAAACGTCTTTGGCCCGAGCCCCGGTACGGAGAGCAGATCCTTTCTTGTTCGAAAAGGGCCGTCAGTTCGTCGCCGGGACACCACCGATTTCGCCAGTTTGATGCTGAGTCCTGAGACAAATGAGAGCAGCTGAGGGCTTGCTGTGTTGACCTCAACTCCCACGGCGTTAACGCAGGAGGATACTACGTCGTTCAAAGCCTTTTTAAGCTCCTTCTGATCCACGTCGTGTTGATATTGGCCGACGCCGATGGACTTGGGGTCGATTTTCACCAGTTCCGCCAGGGGATCCATGAGTCGACGGCCAATCGAGACGGCCCCCCGATACGATACGTCCAGTTTGGGGAATTCCTCTCGGGCAAGGGGGGAGGCTGAGTAGATGGATGCGCCGCTTTCGTTGACTGCGTAGATATGAGTTTCAGAGGGAAGGCAGTCTCTTAAAAACGCCTCGGTCTCCCGTCCCGCCGTACCGTTGCCGACGGCCACTGTCTCGATTTTGTATTGTTGAAAGAGCTCGCCTGTCCTTCTGGCGGCCTCATCCCGCTGTGCCTGGGACGTGTGGGGAAAGATCGTCTCGTGATGGAGGAGTTCTCCGGTCTCGTCGAGGCAGACCAGCTTACAGCCGGTGCGAAGTCCGGGGTCGAGAGCCATCACGCGCTTTTGCCCGAGAGGCGAAGCCATAAGGACTTCTCTGACGTTTTTGACGAAAACCCCGATGGCGTCACGGTCGGCCTTCAGCTTGAGAGCGTTTCTGGCCTCCGTCTCCATCGCCGGCTCCAGCAATCGTCGATATCCGTCCTCTACGGCTTCCCGAACGAGTTCCGAGTCCCGTCCTGAACCCGTGACGAACAATGGCATGAGCTCAGACAGGACGAGTTCCTGAGGCGGGCGGATTGAGACGGAGAGAGCACCCTCGGCTTCGCCGCGGAACAGCGCCAGAATCCGGTGAGACGGTGCTCTGGACATAGGCTCGTCCCAGTCAAGCCAGTCGGTGAATCGGGGATCGTCTTTCTTCGCTCCCGATCTCGCTTTGGATTTCAGGCGGCCGTATCGGACAAAAAGAGCGCGCATCGTTGCTCGAGCCCGGGGAGACTCGCTGACCTCCTCGGCAAGAATGTGCTGTGCCCCTTCCAGAGCGGCGTCGGTTGTCTCCACGCCTTTTTTCGAGCAGATAAATTGCCTGGCAGCCTCGTCGGGGTTTACGCCTTCCTGCGCCATGAGGGTCCGTGCCAGAGGTTCCAGCCCCTTTTCTCTGGCGACGGTGGCCTTGGTTCGTCTCTTGGGGCGGTAGGGAAGATAGATGTCCTCCAGGGCCGTCATGCTGCGGGCTTTCTGCAGTGCGGCGGCCAGCTCGTCGGTGAGAAGCTCCCGTTCCTTCAGAGATATCAAAATAGCTTCACGGCGCTTGTCGGTTTCCGCAAGTTGCTCCAGCCCGTCCCGAATGGCGACGATGGCCACCTCGTCCAGGCTGCCCGTGACTTCCTTGCGGTATCGGGCGATGAAGGGGACCGTACATCCTTCGTCCAAAAGGGTGGCTGTGGCGGCGACTTTGAACTGGGGGAGTCCAAGTTCTCGTGACAGAAGTTCGCAGTGAAGGGGCATTGTATTTTAAGACCTCCGCTTTTTCGATTTGGTTCTATGTCACTACATATGATATCAGACCTGGAAAAAAAGGCCTCAAAGGGGTATCGTTATGGTTAGTGAAACTCTCAGGAGGTGTATGTTCGTGAAATACAGAGGAATTGCCATGACCGTCGCCGGCAGCGACTCGGGCGGAGGTGCTGGCATTCAGGCCGATCTCAAGACTTTTGCGGCCCTTCGGGTCTTCGGGACATCCGCCGTGGCGGCGGTTACCGCTCAGAACAGCCTGGGAGTTCAGGCTATTCACAATATCCCACCGGGGATGGTTTTGGAGCAGATGCGTTCGGTACTCTCCGATTTTTCCGTCGGGGCCGTCAAGACCGGTATGCTCAGCGGAGCCCAAATCGTGACGTCCGTGTGCGAGGGAATTCGGGAACTCTCAGTCCATTCCTTGGTTGTCGATCCTGTCATGGTGGCTCAAAGCGGGGATCCTCTCATCGCCGATCAGGCTGTTATGGCCATCAAAGAGGAGCTTCTCCCACTGGCGTCTTTGGTAACCCCCAACGTTCCAGAAGCGGAACGTCTCAGTGGGCTGTCCGTCACCGACGTTGATTCCATGACCGCTGCAGCATCGACTATCGCCGGGATGGGGCCCCAAGCCGTTCTCGTCAAGGGAGGGCATCTGGAAGGCAATGTTGTGACCGATGTCCTGTGGATTTCTGGCAAGGCTGTTCGGTTTGATTCGCCCAAAATCGACACGGGCAATACCCATGGGACGGGGTGTACCCTGAGTGCAGCCATTGCCGCTGAATTGGCGGCTGGGTGCGAACTTCAGGAGGCTGTGAAGCGGGGGCACTCCTATCTTCAATTGGCTCTGAAGCACGGATTTAGGCCGGGAGGCGGGCATGGTCCGGTCGGCCATCTCGTCTCTCCTGAATGGATCCAGAGAGGAGACTAGATCGTGAACGTCCCGGAAAAATTGAGCGAATGCTGGCACAATGTGGGAGAGCGCCGTCCTCTGGTCTATCATGTGACAAACAGTGTGGCGGCGCAGTTTCAGGCTGATCTGACTTTGGCTGTGGGAGGTTCTCCTATCATGTCTCCTGCTGCTGACGAGGCTGCCGAGTTGGCCAAAGTTGCAGATGCTGTTTTGGTGAACATAGGTACCCCTACAGATTCGTCCATAGATACGATCCATGCTGCCATGCGCTCGGCAACGCAGTTCGGAACGCCGATTCTCTTGGATCCCGTGGGGTACGGTGCTACGGCCAAACGGGTGGCTTTGGTGGACGAACTCCTTCGTCTCTATCCCGTTGCGGTGATCAAAGGCAACGCTGCTGAGATAGCCTTTATGGCCGACCGAACTGAGCCCCCCCGTGGGGTTGATGCTTCCGAAAGTGTCGGTCGATCAAACGATGCAGCCTTCTGGCTGGCCCGGAAGTATGAGACGGTCGTGGCAGTTACCGGAGAGGCGGACTACGTGAGCGACGGCAAACGGGTCTTTGAGATCCGTGGGGGAAACGCGATGATCGGACGTATCACCGCCGGAGGCTGCGGTGTCGGGTCGTTAATCGCCGCAATTCTTGGAGCGAGTGGCGACTCTTTGGCCTCCGTCCTGGCTGGCTTGATAGCCATGGGACAGGCATCGGAGATGGCGGTGGGAGCCGGACCAGGAACCTTCAGAGCCTCCTTGTTGGATCAGCTGTACGGCTTAGCTCAAACCGGTCTGGGGTCGATTGAAGAGCGTCTCTCCCTTCAGGACAGAATTGTCTGAACCATGGATGCGTCGTTTCTTCGACTGTATGTCATTCCGGATCAGCGTTTGGGGGCACCACGATCCATCATGGAGCAAGCTTCGGAAGCGCTTCATGGAGGTGCCACGGCCATACAGCTTCGAGATAAGGAGCTGTCCGGCAGGGAACTGGTCGAGGTAGCTACGGCCCTTCAAAAACTCTGTCAGGATCACGAGGCGTTGTTGTTTATCAACGACCGGCTGGACGTAGCTCTTGCAGTTGGAGCGGATGGCTGCCATCTCGGTCAATCCGATCTGCCCCTTGAGGCTGCCCGACGGATTGCTCCCAGTCCTTTTCTGATCGGTCGTTCCGCCAGAACGGTTGATCAGGCCAGAGAGGCTCAAAAGTGCGGTGCTGACTATCTGGGAGTGGGGGCTGTCTTCCCCACGGGGACGAAGGACGATACCTTGGTGATAGGGTTGGATGGGCTACAGAGAGTTTTAGAGGTTGCCACTGTTCCGGTGGTGGCCATCGGTGGCATTGGGATATCTGGTGTGCCTGAGATCATGAACGTCGGAGTATCCGGAGTGGCGGTGGTCTCAGCTGTGGTGGCTCAAGATGACGTCCGGGCTTCTGCCCGGGCACTCCGTGCTCTTGTAGAGGAGGGGTTCCATGAGCGTCGATAGCCGAATTATTTTGACCCGGGGGGATATAACGGCTATGGCCGTTGACGCTATCGTCAACGCGGCCAACACTACTCTGTTAGGCGGTGGCGGTGTCGATGGTGCTATCCATCGAGCTGCCGGTCCCCAACTTCTGGTTTCCTGTCGAGCCCTGGGCGGATGTGTCACCGGCGATGCCAAGATCACTCAGGGGTTCGATCTCCCCGCTCGCTACGTTATTCACACGCCGGGCCCCGTATGGCACGGAGGACACTCAGGGGAGCCTGAGCTTCTTGCCTCGTGCTACAGGCGAAGTCTCATCCTGGCTCGAGATCACGGGTGCCGCACGGTGGCTTTTCCGGCCATCAGCTGCGGTGTCTACGGTTATCCCGTCCATAAAGCTTGTTCTATAGCGCTGGAGACCATCGGAGACTTTCTCAGAGACGACAATTCTCTGGAAACCGTGTACCTGGTGGCTTTTGGAGAGAGCGTAGCCGACGAGTACCGAAAGCTCGGGGTTTCGGAAGGTTGACGCTTTTTGTTAAAAATATTTTGGTCGCTGATAATTTTGAGTCGCTGGCCTGTATCGAAGAATGGCGGATAAGGTCGCTGGATCGAGTTGTCTCAATGGGCGTTGACAAGGCCTGCTTCCCACTATATACTACCTTTTGCGTTGGTGCGCTGGAGCCGCCGGGCGGTTAGCTCAGCGGGAGAGCATCTGCCTTACACGCAGAGGGTCACAGGTTCGAACCCTGTACCGCCCACCAAGCATCGTCGCAGAGCGGGGTCGTAGCTCAGCTGGTTAGAGTGCCGGCCTGTCACGCCGGAGGTCGCGAGTTCAAGTCTCGTCGGCCCCGCCATGTTGGCGAGATAGCTCAGTTGGTAGAGCAGCGGACTGAAAATCCGCGTGTCCCCAGTTCGATTCTGGGTCTCGCCACCACTTTTATTGCGGAAGTAGCTCAGGGGTAGAGCACAACCTTGCCAAGGTTGGGGTCGCGGGTTCAAATCCCGTCTTCCGCTCCATTCGCAGGTTCGAGTCCTGCCCGGGGAGCCAGACAAATTCTGTGCGAACCGAAGCACAGTGTGCCTTACAGAAAGCCTTGAAGGTGAAGCTGTCTTCCCTTCAAGGCTCTTTTTTATAAGAACCAGGGAATGTGTCCCTTTGCGAGAGTCGTCTTATGCGAGCCGCTCCGTTAGTTCTCGAAACTCCTCTCGGCTTTCAGAGAATCGGGCTTTCCGCCAGGCATAAGCACAGTCTGATTGTCTTTGACGATCACCGTATCATCACCGAGGGGGATGTGGGTCTCGTTCTCCAGGAGGCAGTCCAATGTATCTTCCTGAACCGAATGGTTTCCCGGGACCTCTCCTCTGTCCAGAGCTAGAACAGTGATGTTCATCCCGGATCTCCGCACCATCGTCAGACTGGTCTCCTTGCCAGGGCTGTACCCCACAAAATTGGGTAAACTGATAGAAGCTTCCCTTTTTCCACGTTTTTGATAAGTCGATCCGTAATGTCGTATTTCCTTAGCTGAAGGCTTCAATCTCGTGAAGCACCTCGGCTGGAACCATCAACACATCCCCCTCCAGTCGGAGAATCGTCTACCTCATTTGGTTGAACGCGTTCCTCTCCCCGAAAAAGCCGGTGCATGCACCATCTCTCTGCTGAGGAAGGAGAGATAGTCATTCACAATCCTTCTGTCTCAGAATGAGCTGCCCTCATAACCTGCCCCGTATGTCTCTCCATAAGATTCATCAAGTTTCTAGGCCCATCGATTGGGTGAGATCTTAATTTTTAAATATAATTTTTCATTTTGTAATGACTTCGATTATCTCCCGTCGGATGCTAGAGAGATCCTCCCGGGTGGGATCCCTTCCCTCACTCCCCGGGAGGAGAAACTCTCGGATTACTCTGGTCGGTCGCTTGGACATCACTAGAATACGGCTGGCTACTGATAGGGCTTCATCAATCTCATGAGTGACAAACACAACTCCTTGAGGTCGAGAGCGCCAAACCTGGAGGAGCATCGACAACATCTCCCGCCGCAAGGGATAGTCAAGCCCCTGAAATGGTTCGTCCATAAGGAGGAGCTGCCCGTGGCGAAAAAAAGCCCTGGCAATGCCGCATCGCTTGAGCATTCCTCCGGAAAGCTGGGACGGGTAGTAGCCCTCGAATCCTCGAAGACCTACAGCTGCCAGGAGTTCGTCGATCTCTCCAGGGGCCTCTTCTTCATTCACCAATCTCACATTATCGTATACTGTCCTCCAGGGAAGCAACCGGTTATCCTGAAAAACAAAGGCCAGCCTGCCTTCATTACGATTGATTTGTCCAGACTCCATTGGCACGAGGCCTGAGATAGCCCGAAGGATGGTGGACTTCCCACATCCCGAGGGACCAATGAGAACCACGATTTCTCTCTCGTTCACGTGAAAAGATACCCGGTCCAGCACCGACAGATTGCCTAGGGAGACTGAGACATCACAAATGCGGAGCATGAGGCCTCCGAGGAAGGATAAAATGGCTACTCCAATCGGATAGGTAATACAGTCCGACGACAACCACAGACCAGGCTACGATGGCCTCAGGCTCCACGTTTAATCGGGCGTTCTTGATCATCCCACCGATGCCGTCGTTGGTGGTCAGTACTTCTCCCATTACAGCAATCTTCCAGCCGGTTCCTAAAGCGATTCGAAACCCCGAGGAGAAGTACGGAGCTACCGATGGTAAGACCACGTGGCGAAGGATCTTCCTCCTGGAAAAAGCGTAGAGTTGGGCCATCTCCAAAAGACCGTGGTCTATCTGATCGATGCCCTGACGAACATTGATGGATATTACCGGAACCGTAGCGGTCAGCACAATAAAGATGGCTGGTTTACCGTTGAACCCGAACCATACTAGAGCTAAAACCACCCATGCCACTGGCGGAACCGTCTGAAACAGCCCTACGATGGGAGACAGTATTCCACCGAGGTGCCGGGAGAATCCCATTGCGATTCCCAGGATTACGCCGATAATCAATCCTATGACAAGACCGATACCGAGCCGAATGGCTGTCACGACGATCATGCCATACAAATCGGGGGTCGTGGCAATTCGACACAGTTCGCTCCAGACACTTCCCATGGTTGGAACCACAAGGGGGGAGAAAAAAAGGTTCAAAAGGAACCAACTCCCAAAAACAATCGTAGCTGTAGCGGCACCGTCGATCAGGCGCTCCGCCCCGCTCCTACCGAGCATGGTAGAACATTCCTTTGTCAGGAATCGTACCTCCGATCATTTTGGGATTGAACTCCATGAGCAGTTTATAAAATGCGTTAACCTCGTCCCGAGCCTCCAGAGCAGTTTTAAATTGGAGCCCCATGGTAGGAATCGCTCGGGAAACGAGCTCAGCATTCAGCCCCAGATATTTTTCTGCCAGTGCTCCTATCTCCTGGGGATGAGAACGAGTCCACTCTACTCCTTCCC
Organism: Dethiosulfovibrio peptidovorans; assembly: GCA_002748665.1. NCBI lineage: Bacteria > Thermotogati > Synergistota > Synergistia > Synergistales > Dethiosulfovibrionaceae > Dethiosulfovibrio > Dethiosulfovibrio peptidovorans. The sequence continues at coordinate 25,990 of PDTB01000031.1, forward strand.
TGTAAGCCTCTTGAAAGGGCTCGATCAGTTCGGGATGATCAGTCAGGAAAACTCCTGTGGCGCCGATACCGGCAGTAGGGGTCCGGTCATTTCCTCCGTTCACTTTCTGCCATTCTTTCTCGAAATCGAAAGCCACCCGAAGCTTGGGGTTGTTCATCAACGCCTTGGTTGCCATAGGCTCTAGGAGCACAGCGTATCGAGCTTTTCCCGAAGCTGCCATGGCGCCCACCTCAGGAATAGAAGCATAAATTAAAATCACATCTTTTCCAGGCTTCATGCTCGCAGCGTCGAGAAAATACTGGGTAAGAGCGTCTGGAGGAGAGGACTGTAGGTTTACGTAGATCGTTTGCCCCTTAAGGTCTGTCCAGTTTTTGAGGTCAGGATCGGAGGTGAGAAGGTAGGAGACCCCCCAGGTGTTGACGTTCAACAATTGGATATCCAGTCCCTTGTTGTACAACTTGGATATAACGGTCATGGGGAAAGCAAATAAATGGTGATGGCGGTCTTGCACCATAGCGATGAGCATTTCGGCACTGTCCCAGAGCTCCAGCTCTATCTTGGCGTGACCATCCAGGGAATCGTTCTCGATCATGTACAAAAAAGGAAGAGCCGGGGGAGCTTTAGGTACTCCCACTTTCAGAGTAACAGAGTTGGCCGATGACACATCGGTACAAGCCAAAGCCACGGTCAGAAGCGCAATAAACAACAAAACGGAGAGAGACTTTCTCATATGAAGATCCTCCTTTGCCTCTTTTGACGCAACATGCGGGAGAGGTTGAGTTTGATTTACTTAACAATTATTGTACCTCCAGGGATAAAGAAAAAAATTGCGCTACGTCAAAAAAGTTTCAGAGCAACAAAAAATTCTCCAAAATATTTCAGGATAGCTTCATGAAGCTCCTATAGAGCAGTTCCCATACGTCTGATGTTTAACGTGATCCATAGCCGTGGAGAGGTCAAAACAGCCTGCAAAAACCGTGGTTGAAAAATCAAAGACATGTGAAACGTAAAAAATCTCTTAAGATCGTGACAGAGGGTTACCCAGAGTTAGGAATGTAGCATCTACCAGTGGGGGAGAACGAGTCTGATAAACATGGAGAATCTTAGAGAACAGATGCAAGAGTAAAAAGAGGAGTTTAATCTGCCGTATGGGTTGTTACAGCGATTTTTAAAAGCCAGATATACTCCTCTGGGGGTCCGAGGGGTTAAATATTAAAGAGCAAAGCCTTTTGGAGAGTGTTTTTTTGTATAGAGTATTGAAAGGGTATAAATTCATTCGGATAACGAGAGCTCATGGACGTGATATTGATCATCTTTCGTAGTTTTTGAAATATTTATCACAATAAGGAGGTAAGTCTATGCCTCGTGTTCGAGTTTGCTGTGTCCAGCTTTTTGCTCGTGACGTGAATGATAGGGAACGAAGTTTGAAAGAGGCCCTTGAGGCTGTCCAGAGAGCGTCTTCCTCTGGCGGTGAGATCGTTGTTTTGCCGGAAGCCGTCTATCCTGGGTATGTGTTGGATCGGTGGGCCAGGGATTCTGCTTCTCCCGATGAGGCAAAACAAGTTCTCGCCCTTTTTCAGGAGAAGGCGAGGATCTGTGGTGTCTATATCGCTCTTGGGCTCCCTCTTTTTCGAGGGGGGGATTGGCTCAGCGGGGCCGTCCTGATGGATCGGTGCTTCTTGAGGAAGGTAAGCGATTTCTTTGGCATTTTGACGAGAGGTTGAGATCGTCAAAGAGCGTCTCTTTACACTTTCCCACAGAGTCCCAAACACCGTTTTTGTTTTGGGACATGAAGGTGGTGCTCAGGGAGGGCTTTCCGCTTTTAAGCTTTTGCGAAGCCACAGAGAGCTTCCTCTTGTTCCCGATGTGCAGAATATCGCTGGTATCGGTCGTCTGGGCGTCATAGTCGCTGAGGAGGGAGTGAAGCACGAGAGAACCAGAGGGCTTGCCGAACAGGGGGCTTCCATGATTTTTTGGCTCGGGGGGCATCCCAAGGCTGATATCGTCACCCAAAGCCGGGTGGCTGAGAACAGGGTCTTTGTGGCGACAGCCCGACCGGTGAATGAAGGGGAGAGTCTGATCGTTTCACCCGATGGGTCTGTTTTGGCCCAAGCCTTCGCCTGTGGGGACCAACTCATCTCCTCGTTGTGCCTCTTGGGCATCTCTCGAGAAAAACGAGTGGTCCCCGGCACCCACGTTCTTCGACCTCCTCATTGATATTCACATACTTGGCGTTGGTGTAAGGTTTTTAGGGGCGGGGCAGCCCAGCTTGATGGGTTGGGATCGCTTCTGCGACAGCTTGTCTGCCATTGTTTGGGCGAGCAGGATCGTGCGATGAACCTGCTTTTTATGGCGAATGTCGTATCCTGCGAAATGCCCGTTTCTCACGATCATCTGCATCGTTTTTGTATCCATCGAGAACACCTCCGATATATTATATATACAGATATTATGCCGAATAGTGTATCATTTCAATAGATTTTTTCGTGATACTTGCAAAAAATATCTTTTTAGTGGATACTAGGAGTGATATATGGAGGTGATCGTCCATGACTCGGGGAGAAAGGCTTCGTCGAGCGAGAAAAGGACAGAATCTGACACAAACTGAACTGGCGCAGCTCTCTGGAGTGCGTCAGAATACCATCAGTCAGGCCGAAAATGACCGAATAGGGTTGTCCATCGATACGTGGGAGAGCCTTGCGTCGGCGTTGGGATGCTCTGCGGGTTTCTTGATCAGCGGAGAGGGGGAGCCCCCCGAGGGAATGCTTTCGGGAGCAAGCAGCTCCTTTGCCTCTGGTCGGTGGGTTGATGTTCCGGTTTTAGGAAAGTCCATGATTGCCTGTGCAGGATACGGTGCTGGGGGAATGGCCGAGGTCTACGCTGACGCCGATGAGTTTTTACGTCTTCCGGGAGAGTTCTTTCGAACCGTCTCTCGGGAGCCCGACCGATATCCCTTCATCGTGACCGTCGAAGGAGACAGCATGGAGGAAGCGGGAATACTGGATGGCTCTCAGGTGGTGGTTAACCCCGGGGAGGAAGTTTACGATGGTGATCCCGCTCTGGTGAGTTTTGGGCGGAACGGAGACTGGGCTGTTAAATGGGTGTATTGGTGTCGAACGGGAGGAGTGGAGATCCGGTCATCCTCTTTGAAATATCCACCAAGGTTCTTTTCCGATGAGGATATCGAAGAAGGGTTGTTTCAAATTCTGGGTAAGGTCGTTCGAACCCTTGGGGTCCCTCGACGAGGGGCTTGATCTTGCAGAGCCTGAAATTCGTATCTCTTTCACATCGTTGATTCTCTGCTTAGTCCAATGTGGTTGCCTTTGGTCAGGGGCAGCTTTGTCGCTCCTCTTCCTGATAAATCGGGATCGATGCCACGATAGCTTCTCTCTACGAAAAAAACAAATTGCAACTCAACGAGACATTTGTCTGACTATAGAACATCATGGGCATTCTCTTTAAAAAGGGGTTGCTGTTAAAAGCCCCCTTCGTAGTCCCCTGCAGGAGAAGAATCTCGGAGGCTTATTCCTTTTCTTATGATTTTTAATTATTATTCAATTTAACAGAATCTTGCCATGTTTGAGTTTGTGATTTGAAGGTGACGCGAGAGTTCTCCACGTCGTCTTCTTTTATCGTATCAGAGTACTTATTTTGAGTAGTTCTATCTGTCATGCGATTTTTCGTTCAATATCCAGAGGAAGAGTTACCCCTAAGTGTTCAGAGAAAAAGTCCCAGTAGAGTCTCCATGCTCTAAGTGTTGTCGCAGGGTTGTTTGAAAGTACATCTCAGGGGTAGTTTGGGGTGGGCCTGTGAAGGATCACAGGTTCGCCTTTTTTTGCCGGTACTTTGTTTTGAGAAGCGCGCTCCTGCTTATCGACTTCCCTCATCTCGATTCTCCGCTTCTTGTGCGCAGTCCATATCTTCCCGGAGAGTATCCCTGATTTCGACAGCAGTCTGGGCAGGACTTTGTTGGCATCCTCAATATCAGAAACACCAGGGAGCCTCAGCTCTCCAGACAGTTTGCCTTGCAGAGTTTTCCACAAACGTTCAACACATCCCTTGGCTTCAGAAGAGAGGACGAAGACCTTACCTGTACCGAAGACAAAACTTTGGGAGAACGAAAAGAAGTCGTGATACTTGTTCGTATACAGACTGGGTATCTCCTGGAGGAGGGGTGACAGTATCACTGAGCAATGACATCTATCTTGACAAATGTAGTGGGATATAGCTACAATATTCCAAGCCTTCTTGTTTTTTCAATCTAACTATTCAGGAGAGAAGAGGATATGACTCTATCTGCAAAATCGAGACTCTACCTTGGTTTTATTAGTATGATGGCCTTGATTTTTGTCGCCCTCTCCGTCAGAGATGCATTGGCGGCCAAGAAGAAGTACGACACCTGGCGAGAGGTTGCCGCCGATATGTCTCTGGAATTTAACGCTGCCAGACACGATATCGAGAATGACAAGTACCGGGATGCCTACAAACACATGAACAAAGCCTACTTTGGCTTTTACGAGGTTCAAGGGTTTGAAAAAAACGTCATGGTTGTAATCTCCTCTGCTCGTGTGGGGCATATTGAGGCTTTGTTTGCCAGCATAAAACATGCGTTGTTAGGCAACACGGAGATGCCCAAGGCTACCATCCTGAACTCTCTGGAGGCTCTCAGGGTGAAGGTGTACAAGGATGCGATGGTTTTAGACGGTGTGGTCAATGCGGATGATCCCGATAGCCTCGGCGAGGCTGTATATGGAGATGTGGGCAAACCTGCTTTGGCGGGTGCTTCATCTAAGAAAGAGGCGGAAGCCTATACGTCCGAGCCTCAGGCTGAAAGCGCTTCAGAAGAAAAGCCCCGTTCTCCCTCAGGTGTGGCTCCAGGTAGGGGATGGTTTTCCTTTTTGACAGCTTTTGGCCTTTTGGTTCGCGAGGGGCTTGAGGCTATCCTCGTTATCGTGGCTATAGTCGCCTACCTGATCAAGACGGGCAACGGACGAATGGTGCGAAGTGTCTATTATGGTTCCATTGCGGCCATTGGTGCAAGCGTAGTGTTGGCTGTCGTTTTGGAGTTCTTCATGGGTGAGGCAAGCGGTGTGGCTCGGGAGCTTCTGGAGGGTTGGACCATGTTTTTGGCTGTGGCCGTCCTCTTCTACGTCAGTAATTGGATGCTCTCCAAGTCCGAGACCGAGGCTTGGACCGAGTATATTAGCGATAAAGTTCAACAATCCATTGATCGGCGAAGCCAGATGACTCTCGTTTTTGCGGCCTTCATCGCCGTGATGAGGGAGGGGGCTGAGTTAATCCTGTTCTATAAGGCTGCCTTCTCGGGTGGTATGAGCAGTACCCCTCACATCGTATACGGGATTTTAGCTGGTGTGATCGTCTTGATTGCGGTCTACGTGGCTTTCCGATACTTCAGCGTTAAACTCCCTCTTAAACCCTTCTTCCTGTTTACCAGTATTTTACTCTTTGTTCTCTGTGTATCATTCATGGGTAAGGGGGTTGTTGAGCTTACCGAAGCCGACGTTATTATGGGGAGTACTGTTATCCCGTCTATGCACGGATTTTCCATCGAGTTCCTGAATATATACGATAGGGCTGAGACTCTGATCCCTCAGGTTATGCTCATCATCGCTGCGGTGTGGATCATTCTTTCTCATTCCTTGGGAAATTCAAAGAAGGCAAAACAGTAGGTCCTTTACATATTTTGATAAGAGGTCCCTGGTGGGCTTTTTATACAAAATCTTTTACTCAGGAGGTAGTTTATGTTTAAGAAATGTGCGGTAACAGTTCTTTTTGTGGTAGCCCTCTTAGCCATGGTTTCTGTGGCTATGGCAGGGGTCCAGGCAGAAAAACCTGGTGAAAGCGGGTTTGTCGAGATTCCTATTGGTGAAGAAGTCCAGGTTGGCCCTTACAACGTGGCTGCTGTGTATTTCCAGGCAGTGGATATGTATCCTCCGGGGAAGAATCCCTCTAAGGAAGAGTCTGACATGCACCTTGAGGCGGATATCCATCTTCAGCCTTCCTACGCTGTGCTGTATGGCTTCGGCTCTGGTGAGAATATCTGGCCAGCATATCTGACGGTTAAGTACGAAGTTCGGGATATCAAGAGCGGCAAGGTCGTCAAAGAGGGTAGCTTCATGCCCATGAATGCCGACGATGGTCCTCACTACGGGGCAAACATCAAGAAAGGTATGACGGTTGGACGCTATAAGCTGAAGCTCATCATCGAGCCTCCGACGGATTACCTTCTTCACACTGACCCCGAGACCGGCGTCCCCGCCAAAGAGGGTGCCAAAGACTACTTCAAAACCTATACCACTGAGTTCGACTGGAACTACACGGCTGAGCAACTGCAGAACAAGTAGAGGCGACCGTGTAAGATAGCAATAACGTACAAATAGTCGCAGGGCGCCTGCTCATCACTGGTCGGTTTTTTCGCCGAGATGATGCGGTGCCCTGCACCATTTTAATGGTAGGAGAGGTTGCGCAATTCTCAAATTTCTTGTAGCTGTCACTGATCATCTTGCATCTTTGTTCTTCATGATCGGTCTGGTTCTGAACTTTGTCGTTCGTGCCGGGGAAAGGATAGAGAGGTTCATAATTTCGATTGGAACGGTCATAGGTGTCTTGCTGGGGGCCGTTGTTTTTGCTGTCCGGCTATTTGACCCAAAGGGAATGAACGTGCCTCTCATGAAGTTCAATCGTTGGGCTGTAGTGGCCGTTGCGACTGTGGCCCTGATTGCTCTCATCTGGAGGGGAGGGTGTGCCCTTCTTCGTCGTCAAGGCCGTTGTTGGATTTGTGGGTATGTCCTCTCTTTGACGGGCCTGCTTGTCCTGTCCCTGATGTATCTCATGCCCCAGGTCTTCCAGTACACGCAAGAATTTGTGTATTTCGGCGAGATCGGGGTCAGTACGATGGCTCTCTTGAGGGGCATTGGTTTTTGTCTCGGATTGATCGTTTGTTCGTTCTTGTCCTTGAGCGTTCTTCGCGTTTCTCAGGCTCTTGGGTATAGGGGCAGTCTTCTGGTTCTGAACTGTTCGCTTCTTTTCTTCTTTTTGGAATACAGTGTTAAAGCTGTTGCGGCCCTTCAGAGACTGAAAATCATCGGCCTGTCGGACTTCGTTTTTGAGATCATGATTTTTGGGGATAATTTTTCCAACGTGTTTCTCTTTGCACAGCTTCTTTTAGGGGGCATTCTGCTCTCCTATGTCGTGGTGACTCATTGGTCTGTTCAAGGTGAGTTCCCGAATAAGGCTCGACGACGTAAGGAAAAAGCGCGCCTTCGGGGCTTTCGTCGGTGGTCGTATAGCCTTTTGACATGGTCAGTTATCACGGTCGTTATCGTCGTTGTCCTTCATTACTTTGATACAAAACCGCCTGCTGAGATTCAGCCGGAAGGGTACGAAATACAAGAGGGGATCATTACCATCAATCTCGATCAGGTTGCTGATGGTCATCTTCATAAGTTTTCTTATGTCACGCCTGCTGGGTACGATGTGAGGTTCCTGGTGGTGAAGAAACCCGTGGGGACAGCCTATGGAGTGGGGTTGGATGCCTGTGAAATCTGCGGTATTGCCGGTTATTTTGAGCGAGGAGAGGAAGATGTCGTTTGTCGACGTTGCGACGTGGTCATGAACAAGAACACCATAGGTTTTAAGGGCGGCTGCAACCCGATTCCCTTTGCCTACGAGGTCAAGGACTCAAAAATATACATCGATGTGAGGGAACTTGAACGTCATGAAAAGCGTTTCAAGTAGGAGGGCCCAGTGTTTTGGAGAATGATTGGGCGGACTGTCGCTCGCCAGAAAAGCAAGATGTTTATGATCGCTTTCACCGTAACCTTGGGGGTCTCTCTCTCTACGGCCATGATGAATGTCATGCTGGGTATTGGGGATAAGGTGAACCGGGAACTGAAGGTATATGGAGCTAACATCGTCGTTCGTCACAAGGACGCAGCTCTCATGAATGACCTCTACGGTTTGGATGAGGGACGCGGCGTGACGGATAAGTTCCTGTTGGAGGAGGATATGTTGAAGCTCAAGACTATCTTCTGGGGTTTCAACATCATTGACTTTGCGCCTCTCCTTGCAGCCAGAGCGACGATCGACGGAATAAAGGGAGAGGTCCCGATTCTTGGGACGTGGGTTCAAAAACGTGCGGATCTCCCTACCGGGGAGTCGTTGGATACGGGGTTGCAAAACCTCAGAACCTGGTGGCACATAGATCTTGTAGGCCAGTGGCTGTGTCAGGATGACGACGATTATGTCATGTTGGGGAGTCTTCTCGCCGGGCGCAATGGTATCTCCGTGGGGGATGTGATCACTCTCAGGCACGGTGATGCCTCCCGACAGGTGACGGTCAAGGGCATCTACATCGATGGTGGTGCCGGAGATGAGCATGTTGTAGGAAGCCTCAAGATGGTTCAGGAGCTTGTGGGCTTTCAGGGGAAAGTCTCCCGGATTGAGGTGTCGGCTATCACTACGCCGGATAATGACCTGGCCCGGCGCGCTGCGCAGGATCCTCAGAGCTTGAGTCCTACCGATTACGAGACATGGTACTGCACGGCCTACGTCAGCGCTATTTGTCACCAGATTCAGGAAGTCGTCCGTGATGGGGTGGCCAAGCCGGTGCGACAGGTGGCAGAGTCGGAGGGAACTATTTTGAACAAAACGACCTTTCTCATGACGTTGATCACGATTCTGAGTTCCATAGGGTCGGCCCTTGCAATCTCCAACCTTATCACCGCCGGTGTCATCGAGCGGAGCCAGGAGTTGGGGCTCCTGAAGGCTCTGGGAGCGTTGAACTCGCAAATTATCCTTCTCGTTCTGGCTGAGGTCATGATCATCGGTTTTGTCGGAGGTCTGTTGGGGTATTTCGTTGGCATTGGGTTTGCTCAGATCATAGGGTTGACCGTCTTTGGCTCCTATATTGAACTCTCCCGTATGGTGATACCAATCATTTCAGTCATCCTCTTCTTTGTTGTCCTCTTGGGAAGCATCCCGGCTATCCGATATCTGTTGAACCTGAAACCCACGGAGGTCCTTCATGGGAAATAGAGTCGGAAGCAGAAAAAAAATGTATCTGAAGATGGTGTTGAGCTCCCTGATCAGGCGGAGTTCCCGTCTCATGGTGGCTATCCTGGCCATCGCTATAGGGGCGACCATCCTTTCGGGGTTGGTGACCATCTATTACGACATTCCCAGACAGCTTGGACGGGAGTTTCGCTCCTATGGGGCAAATTTGATCCTTTTGCCCGAGGGAGACAGGAAAATATCCCGGGCTGACATTGAGAAGGTCAAGAAGATTATCGGTGAGGGGCAAATCGTCGGGATGGCTCCTTACCGGTATCAGACGGTCAAGATCAACGAACAGCCGTACATCATGGCCGGAACCGATCTCGCTCAGGCAAAAGAGAACAGTCCCTTCTGGTTTGTGGAAGGAGAATGGGGAACGAAGGCCACCCCTGATCAGGTTATGGTGGGCAGGGAGATCGCCCGAACGTTAAACCTCACCCTGGGAGATCCCTTCGTCGTCAAAGGCGTGAAATACGGAGAACAGGCGGTAGCCTCCAAGCAAACGTTCAGTGCTGAGGAAAATATACAGAAGGACATTGGAGCCCAGTATTTCAGCAAAAAGCTGTTTGTGAAGGGCATCGTCACCACGGGAGGAGCCGAGGAAGGGTTTATCTTTGTGGACATAGGCATGTTGGACACTCTCGTCGGCGACAGCTTTAAAAGTGACGTGGTTGAGTGCAGTGTGGTGGCCGATGCTGCCAAGCTCAAATCCATTACGAAACAGGTGGCAGCGGAGCTCCCTGGAATTCAGCCTCGGGCAGTCCGTCGTCTTACCCAGTCACAGGATATCGTTCTCGGCAAGCTGCAGGCTCTGGTCTATCTCGTCACCATCGTGGTGTTGATCATCACGATGGTTTCAGTGTCCACGACGATGATGGCGATGGTTGCCGAGCGGAAGAAGGAGATCGGTCTGAAAAAAGCTTTGGGGGCCGATAATTGCCTTATCATACGCGAATTTTTAGGAGAGGGCGTTTTTCTTGGCTGTATCGGAGGGCTTATCGGCGTCGCTTTGGGATTTGAGTTCGCCCAGAGGGTCAGTCTCAGCGTCTTCGGTCGGGCCATCAATTTTCAGTGGTCCCTTGTTCCTATAACTATTACGGTGTTCATCGTCATTACCATCGTAGCTTCCATTCTGCCCGTTCGCAGGGTGATGGACATCCATCCGGCCATAGTGCTGAGGGGTGAATAAATTGAGCAGGATATTGGAACTGTCGAAAGTATCGAAGATCTATGGTGCACTGCACGCATTGTCGGAAATCGACCTGGCCGTGGATGCTGGCAATTGGCTGGCGATAATGGGCCCCTCCGGGTCGGGCAAAACCACGATGATCAATATCATCGGCTGTATGGACCGTCCATCGGTAGGCAGTGTCATCCTGGATGGGCAGGACATCAGTCGGGAGAACGCCAAAAATTTGACGAAGATCCGTCGGGATAAAATTGGGCTTATCTTTCAGCAGTTTCATCTTATCGGCTATTTGAACGCTCTCGAGAATGTGATGGTTGCCCAGTACTATCACAGCATGCCAGACGCGGCGGAGGCGATGGAAGCTCTGGAAAAGGTCGGGCTGAAGGAGAGGGCCCGTCATCTTCCGAGGCAGCTTTCGGGAGGAGAGCAGCAACGAGTCTGTATCGCCAGAGCGCTGATCAACTCGCCGGATATTCTGTTGGCTGACGAGCCAACGGGGAACCTGGACGAGGAAAACGAGGGTATGGTCATCGATATCCTGAAAAATCTCCATAAAGAAGGGGCAACCATCGTCGTCGTGACCCACGATCCTGCAGTGGGTGACGTGGCAGAACGAAAGATTGTCCTGGAGTATGGAAAGATCGTTCAGGATATAGACCAAACTGTAGAAGGGCGGCGGAAGTCGTGAAAAATCGTTTGGGAATAGCTCTTGTGGCTTTGGTTGCTGTCGCTGTTGTTGGGATTGTCGTGTTTCGCAAAGCATCCACTCCTCAGTCCCGAAAGGATGGCGTGTATCAAGGAGAATTCCATAACGAGGAGAAGGGGAGCAGCACCAGGGTGACTCTCAAGATGAGAGGTGGAAAGATCGTTGATTGTCAGATGACAGCTCTTGATGCCGAAGGGCATGTCAAGGACGAGAACTACGGAAAAAACAGTGGCGCGGAAAACTATCGACGAGCTCAACTTGCTGTAGAGGGTATGCAACAATATCCAGAGATGCTTTTAAAGATGCAGGATGTTGATACGATGGACGCCGTCTCTGGAGCCACCGTGACGTTCAAGGAATTCCAGGCGGCAGTGCGTAGAGCCCTTAAGGAGGCTAAGTAAATTATGAAAATAAATCGCAAAAACTTTTTTGTTCTTTTGAATGTGGTTTTAGGAGTCGTTCTCGCCCTACTTCCCTTTGTACTATTCCCCGTCTGCACTAAGATGGCTCCCGACGGCAATCCCATGAAATGCTACTACACCGGTATTTTTACCGTGATCATGGGGTGTCTTGTCGTGGCTATCGCGCTCCTTGTTTTTATGGCGCAAAAAAAAGGCTGGCTTCGATCCTGGTCGTATATTTTGACGGCTGTCATCGCTCTCGTGTGCTACATGGTTCCTCACAGGATCATCCCCATCGGGAACAAATCGGTCAACGGATGGGAATGCGGACTGTGCGCTAACGCGCACCACAGTTGTTTTGCTGTAACCATGCCGGCGCTGACGAAGCTTATTATCGTGATCGTTTTGGTGAACATCGCTGCTTTGATCTATCGATTTGTTGCTGAGGAGCGTTGACATGGCCTCAAGGTTGACCACCTTCAGGATCGCCAAAAAAAACATTCGAAGAAAACCACAGAGGAGCTTTTGTCTTGTCCTCATGATCATGCTCTTTGCTTTTTCCCTGTTTGCCGGTGCCGTTCTCTCCATCAGCCTGTCCAACGGTGTTTCCAGTATGTCGGACCGTCTGGGGGCTGATATCATCGTCGTTCCGGAAGGGTATGATCCTCACATCGACAGCATTCTTCTCTCGGGAAAGCCGTCAACTTTCTATCTTCCCGCAGATGTATTGGATCGGATTCGAGAAATCGGCGTTGAGGGCATCGACAAGATGACCCCTCAAACTTTCCTCGCCACGTTGAACGCCTCGTGTTGCTCCTATCCGGTTCAGCTCGTCGGCATCGACTACGATACGGATTTTCTTATCAAACCGTGGTTGGATAAAACGATACACAGAAAGTTGAAGCGTGGCGAGGTCATCCTGGGATATCATGTAGCGGGAGCTTTGGGTGACGACATCATGTTCTTCAAAAACCACCATGACGTGGCTGGGCGACTGGAACAGACGGGGATGGGTTTTGACGCCACTGTCTTTATGACCCGTGAGACCATTGCGGATCTGGCCGTTGCTGCCGAGCGCATCATCCAACATCCTCTCGCTGAGGACGGAAGCCTTATATCCACCGTTATGATCAAGCTTGCTCCGGGGTACAACTCGGTCAAGGTTGCGAAGGAGATCAACAAAAAATTGAACGATCAGGGGATTTATGCTCTGTTCAGTAAAAAATTTGTCAACGAAATATCGTCAAATCTGACGGTAGTCTCTGGGCTGATCAAAATTATCATCGTCATCGTCTGGATTTTGGCTGTTGTAGTTATTGCACTGCTCTTTGCAATGACCTTGGGTGAACGGAAAAAAGAAATGGGTATCCTACGAGTCATGGGAGCTACTAAAGGCAAGCTTGTTCGCCTCGCTTTGGCCGAGGTCCTCCTGATCAGTCTTTACGGATCGGTGCTAGGCGTCCTCTTGGCGGGAGCCACCGTTGCTGTCACCGGCCCCATGGTGGTGGCCCTGTTAAGCATACCCTTTTTGCTCCCGAGCATTGTCGATCTTCTTGCGCTGGGAGGAATCAGTGTGCTCGTTGCTGTAATCACGAGCATTCTCTCGGCAGCTGGTTCGGCAATTAAGGCTGGTTATGCCGATATCTATGATAACGTGAGGGGCTAATAGACATGATTCTACGGCTGAGTGATCTGTGTAAAAAATATGCCCGGGGAGGCGTCACCTTCCAGGCCGTGAAGGACGTGAACCTTGAGGTTGAAGCAGGAGATTACGTAAACATCGTTGGTCGATCAGGAAGCGGGAAATCTACCTTGCTGAACATGGCTGCTGGTATGCTCACCCCCACGTCAGGCGATGTTGAGCTTGACGGTCAGAGCCTCAAGGGAAAGGATGACAATCAAATCTCCTTTTTGAGGAACGACCTGATAGGGTTTATCCCCCAGGGAATGGCTACGCTTCCTAACCTTACTGTTCTAGAGAACATTCTTCTCCCGTTCTATCTGTACCCTCGGGAAGGAGAAGGAGAGGAGATTGCTCACTTCATTCTGAAAAAACTTGGAATTGAACCCTTGATCAACTCCTATCCTCAGGAGCTTTCTGGCGGGGAGCTGCGTCGGGTGCTTATCGCCCGATCCTTGATTAATTCTCCAAAGATCCTGATTGCTGATGAACCAACGTCGGATCTTGATGTGGAGTCCACCAAGCGAATCATGGATGTCTTTTCCGAATTGAACGAGGATGGCGTTACCCTTCTTTTGGTCTCCCACGACCTGGATGCCGTAGAATACGGAAAGACCGTGTATACTATGGTTTCGGGGGAGCTGGTGTCGGGTAACCTGTTTCAGAAAAACTGTCGTCGTGACAGATCGCTACGAATCGAAAAACAATGGTTTTAGCCTCTATGGTGTTCTCAGGGGGTGAATGTCTGTACAATTGATCCCCTCTCGGACAACTTCGGGAAGGGGCTTTTTGTTATTTGGGTGCTGACGGTGTACAATTTGATACAGTACGGTCTTTTTCAAGAGGGGGAAAAGGGTGGGGTTCATACGGCGTTTCCTGCTGGGGTGTTTTGTTCTGATTCTGCTCTCGCTGCTTTTTCGTTTGTTTGGTCCTCTCTCTCCTCGGAGAAGCGAAACAAAGAGCACGTTCTTTGCTATGGATACCGTCATGACAATACAGGCCTATGGAGTGCCCGAAGCCGTGATAAATAGATGTGTCGAAGTCATCACCGATCTGGATTGGCGGTGGTCTGTCACGAATCCGGCCGGAGAGATCACGGCATTGAACCGAGATGGAAAAGGCGCTGTCTCAGGCGATACGGCTGAAGTCATACGTCTGGGATGTGAATATGGAGAACTCACCGACGGTGCTTTAGATATATCCATATACCCCGTCGTTCGGTTGTGGGGCTTTACCTCCGACGATCAAACGGTTCCCGATGAGATGCTTCTTTGTTCATCACTCGAAAAGGTCTCTTACAAAAACATCCAATGTGACGGGGAACGTGTCCTTTTATCCAAGGACATGGCCTTGGATCTTGGTGGAATCGCCAAAGGATACGCCGGCGATCTTTTGATACAGCTTCTGAGGAGCAACGGGGCTACGTCCGCTCTGCTCAACCTGGGAGGAAATGTCCAGTGCCTGGGACGAAAGCCCGACGGTGGCCCTTGGAGGGTAGCTGTTCAGAACCCCTTCGGGGACGGGTACGTTGGAGTTGTGGCGGCGGCGGATGAGGCTGTCGTAACCTCTGGGGGGTACAGGAGATACTTTGTTGATTCTCAGGGGCATCGGCGGTGGCATATACTTGATTCCGCCACGGGAATGCCAGCCGAAAGCGGCTTAACCTCCGTCACAGTCGTTGGGAAAGGGGGCGCTCACTGCGATGCTCTCTCCACGGCGTTTTTTGTCATGGGGCTTGATAGGACGGTCACCTATTGGCGAAAACACGGTGGGATTGACGTGATACTCGTTACCCAGGAAGGCAACCTGTACGTCACAGCCAGTCTGGCCTCCAGATTCACCCCTTCGAGAACATATGCAAGGCGGTATCACGTCCTCGACGAAGCCGGTGGGGTATCCGTGGATAAGATCCGATGAGAAGAGTGAACTTTTGGATTGTCGTCGTGGCCTTATTCCTGGGAGGAAGCGCGGTCGTGTCTTGGAATCAGTTCGCTGTTCGAAAAACTGGAGTTGTGGCCACGGTATTTCTGGATGGACGCTGTCTTCGGACTATAAACCTTGATCAGGTTACGAAAGCATACTCATTTACGGTATCCGGTGAGGGCAGCAATACCGTCTCCGTGGAGCCAGGTCGTATACGGATATCCAGTGCTGATTGTCCGACAAAGCTCTGTGTCCGCCAAGGATGGCTCTCTCCCGGAGGGCTCCCGTTGATCTGTCTTCCTCACAGGTTGGTGATCTCTGTGGAGGGAGCCACCACTGTGTCCGTCGATAATGTCTCTCAATAAATATCGAGCGAGCGTCCAACCTCTCCGAAAGGGGCACTGTCTGACCAGGATCTCTCTCCTTACTGTCCTAGCTTTGCTCCTGTTTATCGTGGAGCTTCAGTTTCCTGTGGTGGTGCCGGTTCCCGGAGTTAAACTGGGGCTTGCGAACGTGGTGACTGTCTTTGCTGTCTTTGTTCTGGGTTTCGGAGATGCGTTTGCCGTGGTCGTTCTTCGAGTCCTTCTGGGAGGCTTTCTGTCGGGACAGGTTATGGCCGTGGTTTTCTCTATGGCTGGCGGACTTGTGAGCTTGGGAGTCCTGCTGTGTTTTCGACCCCTTCTGAGTAATCATAGGATCTGGATTGCAAGTGCCTTGTCTGCCGTGGCTCACAATGTAGGACAGCTGGGTGTTGCCGTGATCATCACCCGAACCCCAGGCCTCTTGGCCTATCTGCCTGTCCTCGTCATCTCCGGAATTCTTGCCGGAGCCTGTACGGGGTTGCTGGCCCAGATTGTCGTTCGCCGATTGACATAAGGGGAGTGTCTGTGGTTAGAGGTGCGTTGGCTTGGTTCGATCCAATCTGCCTTGAACTAAGAGGGAGCCTTTTGGTTGTGTGTATGGGGTGGCTCTGATACAATATGCGTTGTTTGAAGGCCCTTCTTGGGGGGCCCAGTCCCGTGCGGCGAAAGCCCGTGAACCCCGTCAGGTCCGAGAGGAAGCAGCGGTAAACGGTGTCTTTTGGGTGCCACGGAGCCCTGGGCCTCCCAAGAAGGGCCTTCGTTATTTCATAGGGGCTATGTCGACCAATGCTTCAATCAGCTTATGCAGGTGGACAAGGTCGGGAGCTTCACTGTCGTTATGGTGAATGCTGCTGTTCATGCATGTAGATATGTCGTTTTTGAGGATCTCCACGCAGGTGTTCTGAAGGGCTTTTCTGGCAGCGGACATCTGGAGCAGTATGTCGCAACAATCCTTTTCCTCAACGATCATTCTCTGTATGCCCCGCAGCTGTCCTTCAACTCGACGAAGGCGGTTTATCATGGCCTTTCGCTCTGGGCTGAGATGGTCCAGTTTCATTTTTGGTTGTGGCATAGCTCTTCCCCCTAGTGCGACGGAACATACGAAAATCATATATCCACAGCACGAAAAAATCTTTCGAGTTATGGTAATATGAACGGTCTTGATGGTCAAGAGGTGCTATGTTATACTCTCCGTTGGTCCATAGATCACACATCGGGTTGGCGTTCGGGGTGGTGCCTCTTCGGAGGTTCCGGTCGTATCTCCCGGTGGAGGACACAACCACATATTTTGAGGAGGAAACTCTATGTCCGTTGTCAGCATGAAACAGCTTCTGGAGTGCGGCGTTCATTTTGGTCATCAGACTCGTCGCTGGAACCCCAAGATGAAACCCTTCATCTTCACGGAGAGAAACGGGGTCTATATCATTGATCTCCAAAAAACCGTGAAAGGGCTCGAAAAGGCCTATTCCTTTCTGAGAGAGGTTTCCAAAGAGGGTGGGAGTGTCCTCTTTGTCGGGACTAAGCACCAGGCTCAGGATACCATCAGAGAAGAGGCGATTCGGTGCGGTCAGCATTACATCAACCAGAGGTGGCTTGGTGGATTGCTCACCAACTTCCAGACGATCAGGAAGAGAGTTCTCCGCATGCAGGAACTGGAACGGATGGAATCCGACGGATCATGGGATAAACTGATCAAGAAGGAGGTCGTCCTTCTCAAGAAGCAGAAGGCGAAGCTGGAGAAGTACCTTCTGGGTATCAAGAACATGAAGGCTCTGCCCGATGCCTTGTTCATCATCGACCCTCGTCGAGAGGAGATCGCTGTCAAAGAAGCCAAGAAGATCGGTATTCCGGTAATATCGATCGTGGATACCAACTGCGATCCTGAGATGATCGATTTCCCTATCCCCGGCAACGATGATGCCATTCGAGCCATCAGACTCATTACCAGCCTCATGGCCAACGCGGTTATTGAGGGACGTCAGGGAGTTGATGCTGAATCCGATGGGGATGACGATGGTAACGAAGACGGACATAATATCATTGAAGTCAAGGAAAAACTGATCGAGGCCTACGGCGAAGAGACCGCCGAGGGGCAAGAGTAAGGAGGATCATATATCATGGCAATCAGCGCTTCTGACGTGAAGGTGCTCAGAGAGCGAACCAGCTGCGGGATGCTGGACTGTAAAAAGGCACTGGAGGAATGCGGCGGTGACATGGAGAAGGCTGTCGATTTTCTTCGTGAAAAGGGCCTGGCCAAGGCTGCCAGGAAGGCCGACCGTGCCGCCAAGGAGGGGCGGGTGTTCTCCTACATCCACACCAACGGCAAGATTGGCGTTTTGCTTGAGCTCGACTGCGAGACCGACTTCGTTGCCAAGACCGACGAGTTCCAGAGTCTGGGGCACGAGATCGCCATGCACATCGCTGCCGCTGCTCCTCAGTATCTTCTTCCTGAGGATGTCCCCGTAGAGGAGCTTGATCGGGAGAAAGAGGTCTATCGCCAGCAGGCTCTTCAGGAGGGTAAACCAGAGAATATTCTGGAGAAAATCGCCGAGGGGCGGGTTCGAAAATTCTACGAGACCGTGTGTCTCATGGAACAGCCCTGGATTCGGGACGGAGACAAGAAGATCAAAGATCTGCTTATCGAGACCATCGCCAAGATTGGCGAAAACATGGTCGTCCGTCGCTTTGCCCGATTCACAATCGGGGAATAACGACACATATAGAGAGGCACGGGGATTCCCCCGGCCTCTTTTTTTTTACAATATTTAAGGGCGATATTGAAGAAGGAGGTACAGGATGGCACTGGCGTATAAGCGGGTTCTTTTGAAACTTTCCGGAGAGGTCTTAGCGGGGCAGGAGGGCTTTGGACTGGATTTTGACGCCATAAGGAACATCGGAGTCCAGATAGCCGAGGTCTCTCATTCGGGGATCGAGATCGGTCTCGTCGTTGGCGGTGGCAACTTTTTTCGGGGAAAGCAGGCCGTCGACGAAGGGATCGAACGCTCTCAAGCTGACTACATGGGGATGTTGGGCACGGTGATCAACTCTCTAGCTCTTCAGGATGTTTTGGAGAAGCAGGGCATCCCTACCAGGGTTCAGACAGCTATCCAGATGCAGGAGATTGCCGAGCCCTACATTCGTCGTCGAGCGTTGAGACACATGGACAAAGGGCGAGTGCTCATCTTCTCCGCCGGAACCGGTTCGCCCTACTTTTCCACCGATACGGCTGCCGCTCTTCGTGCCGCCGAGATCGGGGCCAGCTGCCTGGTGAAGGCCACAAAGGTGAACGGGATCTACGACTCGGATCCCATGAAGAATCCCGACGCCGTTCTCTACTCGTCCCTCACCTACATGGAGGCCCTGCGACAGAGGATTGAGGTCATGGACGCTGCGGCCTTCTCCCTGTGCATGGAAAATCGAATTCCCATCGTCGTCATGAACGTCCTAGAGGAGGGGCGACTGGGTGATTTCTTGATTCGGGGGAAGAAGATTGGTACCATTGTCTCAGGAGAGTGACATATCAGATACGTACCGAATAAGGAGGGTCTTTCCCATGAGCGATATCACCACGTTCAATCTTGAGAAAAAGATGGAGAAAGCGGTCGAACACCTGAAAGGCGAGTTCGTCGGTATACGAACCGGGCGGGCCCATCCCGGCCTGATCAGCGACATCAAGGTGGACTACTATGGGTCGTCGACCCCGCTTAAACAGATGGCTACTATCAGCGTCCCTGAAGGGCGAACCTTGGTGGTGACGCCCTTTGACAAGACGGCTATGAAGGACGTTGAAAAGGCTATCCTGGCCTCAGACCTGGGAGTGACACCCCAGAACGATGGACAGGTAATCCGCTTGAACCTGCCCGAGCTTACCGGGGAGCGCCGGAAAGAGCTTTCCAAGATGGTCCATAAGCTCTCGGAAGAGGCCCGAGTAGCCGTCCGTAACCTTCGCCGAGACTGCAACGATTTCTACAAAAAACAGCAGGGGGCAGGAGACATAAGTGAGGATCAGTACCACGACTTTCTGGATAAAATCCAGAAGATCACTGATGACCATATCGGTAAAGTAGACGCGGTCATGAAGGAGAAAGAAGAAGAGATAATGACTAAATTCTAATGATGAGGCCGACGGGTATCCCCGTCGGCCTCATCATTAGAACCTGTCAAGAGACAGGGAAACCGTCGTCCCTATCCTGTATTATTTTGTTACGCTAAGCCTCCATAAAGATCATTTCCCATCCTCTTTCCAGCAAACTCCTGCTTGAGATCTTTGTTGTAGTCTTTCCTCCAGTGGTGATCTGGAGGAGGTGTGTGGTGTATTTCCCTTTTTCACCTCCGACAGGCACAGGACGCTTCTTTCCCCCTTGATATATGAGTGGACTTCTCCAAGGGCGTTTTCAAGCAAGGGCTACTTCTCTCTCGGACTCAGGATGTAACGAATATTTGAGAAATCCACACTCTGAGTGAGATGGTATCATATGCCCAGATTGACATGTTATCATATTTTCTGTATCCTGTTAAAGGAATACTCAATTCTCGCGAAGTATGTGATCTCACGTTTTAGCCTTTGGCTGGCTTTACTCTAAAAAGACTATGTTGGTAAAAAATAATATAGTGTCAGGGGTGAGAGTGTGGCATTTTTTAATTTTATATCTTTTAGATTGGAGGATTAGTCATGGATCTTGTTGATTTTTTGTTGGGTTTGGTGTGGAGTCCGCTAACACCTACAGTAATAGTAGCCGTAGCTATATATTTCACTATACGGACAAGATTTGTGCAAATAAGAAGAATAAAAGAAATGTTTCTGCTTTTATTCCGTAATAGTGCAAAGACGAGAGAAGGTATCCCTGGGATTCAGTCTTTTATGATTTCTGTCGCTGGACGTGTGGGGACAGGCAATGTGGCAGGAGTGGCAGGTGCGATTTGTTTCGGTGGTCCGGGAGCGGTTTTTTGGATGTGTCTAGCTGCGATTGTAGGAGCGGCTACTTCTTTTATTGAGAGTACGTTGGCTCAGATATACAAGGTCCGTTTTGGAGATGGCGAGTTTCGTGGTGGCACAACGTTCTACATTGATAAGGGGCTTGGGCTTCCTTGGTTGGCTATAATTTTTAGTGTGTTTGCTTATTTTGCACAGGGGTTTGGTTTCCATCTACCCAATATGGCATCAATAGTATCGTCTGCAAAAATGGCTTTTGGAATGAATCCAATTATACCAACTGTTTTTACAGCTATTATATTTGCTTTGATAGTTTTTGGTGGTGTTAAAAGAATAGGTATTTTTTCTGATAAAGCCGTCCCCTTTATGGCTGGTCTGTATATAGTTTTATGCTTTATTATTTTAATAATGAATATATCAAAAGTCCCAGGGGCGATAAATTTGATCTTGAGTTCTGCGCTCAATCCAAAATCATTTTTAGGGGGTATGTTGGGTAGTGCAATAACTTGGGGTGTAAAACGTGGATTATACTCAAACGAAGCTGGGCTCGGGAGTGCTACTTGTGCAGCCGGTTCTTCTGATGTTGCCCATCCTGCTCAAGAAGGCCTCACTCAAGCTCTAGCAGTGTACTTTGATACTTTGTTGATTTGTCTTATTGGATCGGTCACGGTTTTGGCTACGAACAGTTTCAACGTAATAGACGGAGCCGGTAATATGGTAGTGGCGAATATCCCTGAAATTGAATCCGGTGTATTGTACATGCAAACTGCTTTTACAAATAATGTCGGCAGCGTAGGCGGTTTTTTGTTGACGGTTTGTGTGTGGTTCTTCTGTTTCACCTCAATAGTTGCTATGCATTATTACGGAGAAGTTAATATAGTTAAAATATTCAGCAGCAAGCCCAATGCAGCAGCTTTATTTGCGAGAGTTGTATCCGTGATTGCGATTTTTGTAGGAGGGCTTAGTTACTCTGATTTTGCTTGGGCTATTGGGGATTTGTCCTTAGGTTTGATGGCATTTATCAATGTTCCTGTTGTTTTAATTCTTGGCAAGTATTCTTTGATTACATTAAAAGATTATGAGAGGCAAAAAGAGGAAGGTGTCGCCAAATTTACATTTGACCCAGAGGCACTGGGGATAAAGGGTACAGAGCCAGGCTTATGGAAAGAGCTAGGCGAAAGAGACTAGGTCTTGTTATGTGTAGGAAAATGACAGGGGGGGGATATAAGTGAGTATTGAAAAATTTGAAGAGGTCAGAAGAAAGCAATTCCCATTGACAAGCAGTTGCGCCTATTTGGATACAGCTACGACAGGGATGTTTTCAACAAGAAGTACGAAGGCCATGATCAATTTTATAGAGCAAAGGTATTCCGATGGAATGGATATTGAGACTTTTTTGAACCATTGGAAGAGCGTGGAGAATGTCAGGGATATTGCTGCGAAAGTTATAAATTCAGACAGTGACGAAATATTTTTTTCTGGGTCTGGGTCGGATATGTTGAATGTGTTCTCTCAGGGCATTGAGCTTAAAAAGGGCGCCAATATTGTCACGTCGGATTTGTCATTCCCCTCTACACCGTATAATTGGTTTAATCGCATAGGAAGAGATAATGTGAGGATTGCCATTTCGGAGAATGGACAACTGCCTAGCGAAAAATTACTAGAGCTCGTAGATGAAAAAACAGCTGTTATCGCTCTATGCTTGGTGGAAAACACCTCTGGTTTTTATCATGACATTCAAGAAATAGGAGAGTTTTGTAAGGCACGGGGAATATATTTAGTTCTTGATATTACCCAGTGTGTTGGAGCGATGAAAATTGATGTCAAGAAGACTCATGTTGACTTCTTAGTTGCAACCAGCTACAAGTGGCTCAGTGGAGCTTTCGGTATATCGTTTGCGTATGTATCGAAGAGAATTATTGATCAGGTTCGGCCTAAGTTTGTTGGCTGGACCGGCAATAAAGACAGACATAATCATAGTAGATATAAGTTAGATCTAGCTGATGGGGCAAACCGTTTTGAAACGGGGAGCTTAAATTGGATAGGGCTCCAAGGCTTGCTTGAGTCTATGAAATTGTATCTTGAACTGAATAAGGAGGATGTAGAAGAGTACATTTTGGGATTGACAGATTACCTCTATGAAAAAATAGAAGAGTTTCGGGATGTGAGCTTAGTTGGTCCCTTCCCTAAAAAAAATCGTTCGGGTATCACGTATATTACGTTTCCGAAAGAATGGATGCTCGACGATAGGATTTTGAGAGAAAATGGGATAAGGGCACATGTTGCAAGTCCTACCAGTATTAGGCTTGCGGTCCATTATTACAACAATAAATCGGATATCAATAAATTGGTAGCCTTTTTGGGTTCTATGGAATGATGAGGCTTTTAGTGCATAGAGGTATTGTTGTCCCGAACTTTGTCGCTGAGTTTTGATGATAAATCCCTTGTAGTTTTTTTATAAAATTCGTGAAGGATGTGATTTGAAAATGCCAAGGAAAAAAGAGCGCCTGGATTTTTTGGAAATGAAGAAGAAAGGGGAGAAGGTAACGTGGATCACCGCATATGACTTCCCAACGGCTATGTTTGCGGAGGCTGCGGGGTTAGACATGATCTTAGTAGGTGACTCACTAGGTATGGTTGTTCTAGGATATCAAGGCACGATTCCCGTGACGATGGACGACTACTGTATCAGTCACTGTAAGGCCGTTCGTCGGGGTGCACCGAATACCTTTGTGATGGGGGATATGCCGTTCGGCTCCTATCAAGTCTCGGATGAAGCCGCCGTAGAGAACGCGGTACGTTTTTTTAAGGAATCTGACGTAGACGCGGTGAAGCTTGAAGGCGGTGTGCGTGTGGAAAGTCGAATCAAAGCTCTCGCTGACAGTGGTGTGTTAGTTTGCGGACATATCGGATTGACGCCGCAGAGTTCTGGGCCGATGGGCGGATTTAAGGCACAGGGCGTAACACCAGATTCTGCAGTTACGTGATTGAGGATGCTCTTGCGGTTGAGCGGGCGGGTGCGTATGCACTGTTAGTGGAGGGTATCCCTCCAGAACTAACTGAATTCATCACTCATCGGCTTTCAATTCCAGTATACTCGATAGGAGCAGGATGGCCATGTGATGGACAACTGATCATCTGCGGGGACATGCTGGGGCAGTTCCAGGCATTTACACCGAAGTTTGTAAAGAAGTATGCAAATGTGGCAGAGGTGATCACAAACGCCTTCAAGGCGTATGCAGAAGACGTGAGGTCGGGGAAGTTTCCGAACGACGATTATGTGTACCACATCCGTAAGGGCTGCGAGGTCGAGTATGCGGCCATGCTAAAGGAATACGAGAAGGAAGAATAAGGTACCCTGCGCTACGTTTGGTCTATTCTGGTGTTTGTTTTGTTGGGGCCCTCGCTGTCTTGGGGCCGTAGGCAATGTTTGTTGGGATATAGGTGGCTCCCAGAGTCAGCTTGTTTACGATTTTTGTTTATTTGCTGTATTGGTTGTTACATCAGGGAATATAGGGCTAGATCTGTCGTTTTTATGGGGAGTCCTCGATACTTTATGGATAGGGGACTCCTCTGTTTTTATATTATGAGGCTGTTGACCGCGCAGAGTCTTCTTTCTGTTCAGATGGCTTACGATGAAAGAGCTTATACAGGTTCCCAATAGTTCTTTGGTGATATCCTCAGCTCTACGGACTGAGGCTTTCCCCAACAGGGAATCTTCCCGCGAACTTACACGGAGGCGATACCGTTCTATGATAGTCGTATCAAATGGCAGATTGGGTATCTTCAAGGTAGACCTTACTGGCTTTGATCTGAAGCTTCCTGTTGTAAGAGCCAGTATGTGAGGTGTCCATACGATCAAGAATACGTTGGTAACGTCCTGTCTAGCAGATTGCGTCTGTTTCAGAATCCAGAAAGGAGTGTAGTGTCTCCTTGACGGCTTCCTTTACTAACTAAAATCCAGATGGGAATGGATCTCCTGTTCTTTGATCCTTATGATTTTATGGAAGCTGTTTTGTGTCTCCCCGTCGTCATTTATGGTATCGTACATTTGTAATCGCCTTGTTTCGAGATTATATTTGGACTTCAATTTTTTAAAACGTTGGTATGTGTTGGGATATTGAAAAGACGCAGAACGGAGGAAATATCACGAGGATAATCGATCTCACCCATGAGATGGCGGAGGGAATGCCCGTCTATCCCGGAACCGAGCCTCCCATATTTCGAAATGTTGCCACGTTGGAGAGAGACGGATTCTCGGAGAAAAAGTTGGCTTTTACGAGTCACACCGGGACCCATATGGATGCTCCGGCTCATATCCTTCCCGATGGAGCCACCTTGGATGCCTTGCCAGTGGATCAATTTATGGGTTCGGCCGTGGTGGTCGATCTTCGGAGAGTAGGTCCGGTAGTTGAACTGAAAGATCTGAAACCCTATGAGGAGCGGCTGCGCCAAAGCGAGTATCTTGTGTGTCACACGGGATGGGCTTCTTTTTGGGGACAACAGGGCTACACCCAAGGTTTCCCTGTGCTCTCGCCCCAAGCATGTGTTTGGGTAGCGTCCCTGGGACTCAAGGGCGTCGCTCTTGATGCTATCTCAGTGGACCCTGTGGAGTCTCTGGATTTGCCGAACCACAAGACCATCCTGAACGCCAAAATGGTAATCGTGGAAAACCTCACCAACCTGGAAAGGCTTCCGAGATCGGTGATTCTGTGGTGCCTTCCCCTCAAAATTGCAGATGCTGATGGTGCTCCGGTCCGGGCCGTGGCTTTGGTCGAACCCTAATGGGGTATGCAGAGTGCGTCGATGCTGGAGAATAGGCCTCTCTTCGAGTGATCTCTCTCCCTGTCCTACATGAAATCGGAGTC
The DNA here is from genome assembly GCA_002748665.1 of Dethiosulfovibrio peptidovorans. Lineage (NCBI taxonomy): Bacteria > Thermotogati > Synergistota > Synergistia > Synergistales > Dethiosulfovibrionaceae > Dethiosulfovibrio > Dethiosulfovibrio peptidovorans. Next base: position 51,128 of record PDTB01000031.1, read on the forward strand.
CATAAAATTCAGTGCGTTATAGTGGGCCTAGAAAGTTGTTGGGCCAAAGAATCAGTTAAAGTCAAAGGCAGACAAGATGCCCCACTGCTGTTTACGGCAAACTCCTCGCCTTTGGCACATGTTCGTACAGCATAGATCGGATTCTCGGAGAGGAGCTCTTCGATTTATACAAATTACGAAGTGAGGGTATGAATAGTTGTGGAGTGCTTCAAACATGATCTATACCTATGCATGAAAGGTGATATCGTCAAGGTTGTTGTGTTCTGTTCATGAATTATTATGTTTGATTGTCGTTGTTAGTCTCCGAGCCTTACATGGATCGACCGTTTTTTTGTACATTCCATGTATAATGATATGTGCTATACATGAGTAACACCCCTCTGGAGGCGTCTGTCGGGAAACGGCCTTTGCGTCCAGGGATGTTTTTTTTAGGACATGATAGCAACGACAACAAGGAGGTATCGGTGAATGAACAGACGGGATGGTGGGGCGATCCTCTGTTCTCAGGATTTGGATGATTTAGTGACTCTTCAGGTTTGGCGCGGGAGCGGTGCTCCTCGTCTTGGTATTTTCAACAAGGCGAAAGAGAAACTGAAGCCCATCCGTTTTTCCTGGCTTGAGGATTCATCCAGAATTCTTAAGATGCAGAATGGTCGAGGGCAGTCAGCTGAGTATCGCATGGACGTCATTGACGATGCCGTTAGGGATCTGGTCGCTCAACTTTCTCGTGAGCTGCAGTTTCGTACCCTCTGTCTTAGGGCCACGGTCTTACTTCAGGATCTGGCGATCGATCCGAAGGTTATCATGAATAAAAAGGATTTTGCCTTGTTGCCCGAGACAAAACGACGTTCTCTGTGGCTTACCGACATCTCCGCTGGCAAGGAGATGGGAGCCTTTTTGCCCTGTTTTTCGATCTCTGACGAGGAGCAGGAGCTTTTTCTCAGAAACGGCAACGAGCGGTATATCGATCTTCCCAAAGGGGGCGATTTTCGGGATATCCGGCGTACTGGTATTGTCTCACGACTCGTGTCGATGGTGCCGGTTCGCTGGTATATGCCCTTTCAAGTGGCTGCAATTGGCTCTATACTGGGTTTTTCTCTGGCGGGCAAGGACGGTATCGATTTTTCCGACGCCCTTTGGGGAGGTGTTACCGAAGGGCGTCTCGTTCGGAAAGCTGATGACTTAGAGGGGCAAGCTAAAACCCAGGCAGCCTGTTTGGCCTACTCGCTGGTCTCTCTGGTTCGTCATTGGCCGTATGTTCGGGACATGGATTATAAAGAACATTACGATTCGGACAACGTTCTGAAGGGAGAGGGCTACAGCAGAAAGCGGCGTTTCGATATTCCGGCATCCCAGATAGGCGAGTTGAGCTACGTGGTGACTGTCTATGAAGGTGCTGAAGACTCTGTAGCCTTTAGGTGTCGGGGGAATGGGCGTACAGTGCTTCACGACGGGGAGATGGTTTTTAAGATTTCCAAGGATGCTTATGCACGAGCGTTGGTTGCTGATGCATGTAATAGCTCCCTCGATGAGTCGTACTCGGTGATTAGTCTGATTCGGGCGTGGAGAACCTGGAAATGGTGTCTTCGAATTCGAGAGGTTACGCAACCGGCTCTGATGAGTCATCGTTGATCTAACCGATATCTGTAAAGCAGGGGAGCTCGCTGAAGCGAACTCCCCTGCTTTCAACTAAACGTTCTTATCGTTGTGCCGAAGAACTTTGTCAAATGTTGTTCTGTCTTTGAACTCCTCTTTTTTTCCCTTGTTCCACTGGGATACCGGCGAGAGAAAACCGACCACTCGAGAGTATACCTCACATTTCGTTCCCATGTCCGTCACATCCTTTCGTGTGTCTCTATATCCTGCATATCACCTGTCCAACGTAGGGACGGATAGCAGCGGCGTAGGTCTCCAGTTCTTCCTTTGTGCATCGGCGGGTTTTCTGATACGAGGGATCCAGGACGGTCCCTACCGGTCGGAAGTACTGAAGATAGTGTATCTTAGCTCCGGAGACCAACCGCCCGATCCCCTCGGCTGATTGAACATCGTGAAGTCCCGGGACGAAGGTGGTTCGAAATTCGTATTCGGGGGCTCTGTTCATGATAAGGTGGATGCTCTGTTTCACCTGCTCCTCGTATCCTGAGACGCCCGCTACGGATGGGAGTTCATTCAGGGGAGCTTTCACGTCCATAGCCACGTAGTCTACCAAAGATCTGTCGAAGATAGCCTCAAGCCGATCAGGAAAGCTTCCGTTGGTGTCCAACTTGATGAGAAGCCCCATATCCCTGATGAGAGCCAGAAACTGAGGAAGGTCTTTGTGCATGGTTGGTTCTCCTCCTGAGACCACGACGCCATCGATGACTTTGCGCCTTTTTTTGAGAAAGCTCAAGACCATCTCCTGATCCAGAGGTTCTCCTTGGTCGAGAAGGCCGCCGTTATGACACCAGGGGCAGGCAAATGTGCACCCCCTGGTGAAGACCATTGAAGCGATTTGCCCTGGATAGTCGATCAGGGTGGTCTTTCGGAGCCCTCCCAGGATCACGAGAGAGCCACTTCCTCCTGGGGAGTCGCAGAGACCTTGACCTCATCGTCGGCTTGGGACTCGGCTGCGCAGATGGGGCAATAGTGGTGTTCTCCCGACAGATAGCCATGAATAGGACAGATACTGAAGGTCGGCGTGATGGTGAAATAGGGTATCCGATAGTTCTCGGCAATTCGGCGGACGAGCTTTTTCGTGCTGGCTCCGTTGGGAAGACGCTCACCTAAGAAGCCGTGAAAAACCGTTCCACCAGTATACACCGTCTGGAGACCCTCCTGAAGATCCAGAGCGTCGAAGATGTCATCGGTAGCCGTTACCGGAAGCTGAGAAGAGTTGGTGTAGTAGGGATCGGCCCCTTGGGAGACTGAATCCTGATTTGCGCACATAATTCGGTCGCCAAAGAGGTCCTTGTCGGCTTTGGCGAAACGGTAGGTAACTCCCTCTGCGGGTGTAGCCTCTAAGTTGTAGAGAGAACCGCTTTCCTCCTGATAGTCGGCCATCCGGTTTTTCATGGCTTCCATTACCTTTTGGGAAAAGGCGATGGCTCGTGAGGACGTCAGGTCTTCTCCCAAAAAGTTGAGCATGGCCTCATTCATCCCGTTGAGACCGATGGTGTTGAAATGGTTGTTCCAGTATCTCCCCGAATCGTCCTTTACAGCTCTGAGATAGAACTTGGAATACGGGTAGAGATTGGCGTCGGTGAGTTTTTCCAGGATTTTTCTCTTGATGCTCAGGCTTTCTTGGGCCGAGTCCATGAGGTCGAAGGTCCGCTGGACAAACTCGTCTTCGTCTTTAGCCAGAAAACCGATTCGGGCCATGTTCAGGGTCACCACTCCGATGGAGCCCGTCATGGGGTTGGAACCGAAAAGAGCACCGCCCCTCTTTCGGAGTTCTCTGTTGTCCAGCCGAAGCCGGCAGCACATGGAGCGGGCATCGTCGGGATCCATGTCCGAGTTGATGAAGTTGGAGAAGTAGGGTATGCCGTATTTGGCCGTCATCTCCCAAAGAGGTTCCAGGGTGGTGTTTTCCCAGTCGAAATCGCTGGTCACGTTGTAGGTCGGGATGGGAAAAGTAAAGACCTTCCCTCGAGCGTCGCCCTCGATCATGACCTCGGCGAAGGCCCTGTTGATCATGTCCATCTCAGTCTGAAATTCACCGAAGGTCTTATCTATGAATTGGCCACCAATCACAGCAGGCCAGCCCCGGAAGGAGTGAGGTGGCGTTAAATCCATGGTGATGTTGGTAAAGGGTGTTTGAAAGCCCACCCGAGTCGGAACATTTAAGTTGAACACGAATTCCTGGATGGCTTGCCGAACCTCTGGGTAGGACAGGCTGTCAAAGTGGACAAAGGGAGCCAGGTAGGTGTCGAAGTTGGAAAAGGCCTGAGCTCCTGCTGCCTCGCCCTGGAGGGTATAGAAGAAGTTGACGATCTGCCCCAGGGCACTGCGAAAGTGTTTGGGCGGACGACTCCCGATCTTGGTACTAACTCCGGTGAATCCACTGAGAAGAAGGTCCTGGAGATCCCATCCGCAGCAGTATACCGACAGGTTACTCAGGTCGTGAATGTGGAAGTCACCGGACATATGGTGTTCCCGGATGGACGGGGGATATATCTCGCTTAACCAGTATTGGGCCGTGATTTCCGATGCGATGTAGTTGTTCAGTCCCTGAAGGGAGTAGCTCATGTTACTGTTCTCATTGACCTTCCAGTCCAGTTTGTTCAGGTATTGGCCGACCATCTCCACGGCACCGCCCAGAAGCTGTCGGGTGTCCCGAAGCCTGGCGTGTTGTTGACGATAGAGAATATAGGCTTTGGCGATGTCGGCGTAGCCCTTTTCGATAAGGATTTTTTCCACCAGATCCTGGACTTGTTCGACCGAGGGAGAACCATCCCGGCTGAAGAAGATTCCCAAGTATGACTCGGCCTGACGGGTCACGGCCTCTCCAATCTGATGGTCATGGATATCAACAGCAGCTGCGGCTTTCATGACCGCCTTGGTGATCCGATCAGCTTCAAAAGGGACCTCCCTGCCGTCTCGTTTTCGAATGTGCCTGACCATTACGTCACGTCCTTTACAGAGGGTATGTCGATAAAAAATGGAGAAAGCGCTATATCAAGCGCATCTCCATTTATAGTACACCATAACAAGGGTGGGGTCCAGGGCAAAATCAAACTTTTTTCTAGTTGCCTCCCATAGAGGGGATGATCCAAGCCATGATCAAAAAACTAATTCCCGCCACGATATCGAGCAGAGCCTTGAAGGCTCGGCCACTCCTGTGCCACTGAATGCCCATACGAATCATGAACAGGCCACACAGCGTGAGAATGACTGGGGCAACCCATCGGACAAAAATCATAAGTTCCCCCTAAGCTGCCAAGGAGAGGGTTTCCTCTCGAAAAGATGGTATGCTCGAATAGGCTTTTGTCGCTTGGCGCTGAGCCAACTCTTGTCTGGCCTGAACGGCCTTACTGTTTGCCTCTGCCGCTACGGCGAGATCCTTGCCCGAAGGCGAATGAGGCGCCAGGGCTGCAGATTGTACCCGCTGCATGAGGCGGATGGTTTCCTCAGGTGTTGAGCCATTTGGGACAGAGATAGGTAGCCGACCGGCTACGGCGTACTGCTGACCGTTAGGGCCCTTGACGTAGTCGTATGTGACTATCCCGGTGAAGGGAGCTCCTGCTCGTTGGTGAGCTGCTTCGTGGGTTTTGACCTCTCGATCACGAGCATCCAGACGATCTATAACCTGATCCCGGGCGTTTTTTCGAGAATGCGCCCCCTTGTAAATCTCCTGAAGGTCTTCGTAGGATCGCTCGGCCTTCTTAACCATCAGACGGCTTGGGACCGATCCGGCGTAGAGCCCCAGATCCTTCATAATATCCTCGGGGGCCGAGATCGATACATCTGCGCCGACGATGTAGCGTTTTCCGTCGGGACCGATCACGTATTGATATGAGACTGACGAGACGTATCGACCTCCTCGGGCTCGAAGCATCCGTTCCATAGAGCGGATGGTCTCCTCTGATTGTTTCAATTTTACGCTGCTCTGCTCGCCTCGAACGGTCCCGTTTTTCAAACTACTTGGGCGATAGTCGCGGCGGAATGCTCTCGTTCGGTCAAAAAAAGGCGGTTGCGCTGGGATAGCTATACCATTTGCCAGCAAAGGAGTCAGCGTCATGGTCGTCACCTCGCATGTTCCCAATTTCTCTTTATTGTAAACTGTCTTCGAGGTCATGTACAGACGAACTCGATTCTCACATCTGATCGAAGGCTACGAGTGAACTGTTTGAGTTGTCGCTTCTGCCTATTTGTATTACTATGACTCGTGTTTAGTGGAGAAATAAATGTTCAGAAGAGAATATGTGTGTCGATCTGGCCGATTTGGCGATGATCGGCAACCGCTCTGTCGTTATTGATCTGATAAGGGGTGTTCTTGATGAGAAAAACGGTTCTTGGACTCGTGGCTGTTTTGGGAAGTGTTCTTTTGGCTCAGGCGGCACTGGCTTTGACCTTTGACATGTCGCCGGAAGTACGAAAAAGCTTGCTTGAAGCTCAAAAAAAGGGAGATCTCTATCTGAGGTGGGGAACCTATAAGGGGACCTGATGTGAGAGACCGTCGGTCCTGGTTCAGGGTCCTCCTCTGTCTTATCTTGATGCCTACATTCCCGTAGAAGATAAGGGACTTACCCTTCATATTGATCGGAAGTTCCGTTTCATCAACGACGTTGTGTCCATTGAGGAGAAAAATTATAAACGGGTGCCCGTGTTTATCTGTACCTCGCTCATGAATTCCTGAGGGAGGGTATCAGGGCGATTCGGCACAAGGGCCGGAGAGTGACAGAACGACCATGTCGTGGTCGGGATGTTGCCGTCTTCGCGAGCTTCGTCGGGGTATTGCCGTCTCAACCGTGAATATTCGCCAGTTTATATGGGGCCACAGGTTGGCATAGCCGATGTGGTCGATAGTACAGTGAAGGTCGTCGTAGGTCACGTCTCCCGAGAGGGGAAACAGCTTAAAGTTGGCCCCTGGAACTGCGACGGAGTTGAAATCCCCCAGTATAAACAGGGGGCCGGTGATTTCTCGGACATGTTGGTTGAGTTGAACGATCTGTGCCTGGCGGAGACCGTTGTTCATAGCAAGAGCTGCCAATGTGTCGGAGGCGTTTTTGACGCCCCAGCTCCTGAGATGAACGTTAACCATGGTGAAGGTTTTTTGAGTGTGTTTTTCCCTGAACACGCCTTTGAGCGGCGGACGACGAAAAAGGAGACAGTCCTTCCCCTTCCAGTTGATGCGTTTATGCGCATCCATAAGTTCTACTGGTTTTTCAAGCGCGATCTCCTGGGGGTGCCATATAAAATAGCGATCCTGTCTACTTGGCGTGTCGATGCCTGAAAAACGCCATCCAGGCAGGAATGTGGAGACAAATCGTTCCATTGTCTTATCGTTATCGACTTCCTGGAGGGCGACGACTTGGACGCCTGAGGCGATAATTTTTTCAGCGAGGTATCGACAGTCTTCTGCCGTATATCTTTGCTTTCCCGAGAGGGTAAAATACTCCATGTTGAACGTTCCGATGGACACCCCCCAGGCCCCACATGTCGGGAGCAGCAGGAGTATAACCAGAAATACGTAAGCTTTTTTGACACGCACTGGTTCGATCAGTCCTCTCTTTTTATATTATCTCCTTATAGTACCATCCTCTTTGGGTCACGCCATATTTTTAGCAGGAGATTATGAAAGAGACGTGTCCTGATAGATTTTGGAAAGGTGGCGATCGTTTGGTAGAAAAGTGTCTCGGTGATCTTGTGCCCTTGCGAGTTCAAGAGGAAGGCTTTGCATGGATTTGAAGGCATGGCTCTCGGTTGTCGTGTTCGTCTTCACGATCCTGTCCATTGCGCGAGGATGGATGAAGGCTAGTACGGCGACTCTCCTCGGAGCCTCTATGATGATGTTGTTTCGTTTGGTGCCGGGGACGGCAGCGGAGCAATATATTGACACCAACACCATAGGACTTTTGGTCGGCATGATGGTAGTGGTAGGCGTTTTGTCAAAGACGGGGCTTTTTCAGTTTATCGCCGTCAAGGCCATCAAGGTGACCAGAGGCAGCGGGGTGCTCATTTTGCTGGCTATCTCTCTGATCACGGCGATCCTTTCTGCCTTTTTAGACAACGTAACCACGGTTTTATTGGTCAGTCCTGTGGTGGTCTCCTTGGCCGACCTCATCAAGATGAACCCTCTTCCCCTGTTGCTTGGCGAGGTCATATCGTCCAACATCGGTGGTACAGCCACCCTGATTGGCGATCCACCTAATATGATTATTGGTTCCTTCGCTGGATTTTCCTTCAATGATTTTTTGGTGCACCTTGCTCCTTTGGTCTCTGTCGTTTGGTGCTGCATTATGGTTTTTCTCTGCTGGTACTATCGCTCTGACCTTGCGTCCGATTCTGAGGTCACGAAGCGCCTGGCCGAGGTGGATGAGGGGCGACTCATACGAGATAAACGATTGCTGATTCTGTCGAGTGTCGTCATGCTGCTGGTCCTGATGGGATTTATCCTTCATCATCATTTGGGATTGAGCGCCTCAGTTGTAGCTCTATCCGCCGCTGGAGTTTTGCTGGCTATCTCTCATCTGGACGATGGGGAGATCGTCCATCAAGAGGTGGAGTGGCCCACCATCGTGTATTTCGTATCGTTGTTTATTCTGGTGGGAGGACTACAGGAGAATGGTGTTATTTTGTCTCTGGCCGAGATTCTCACTCGAGTGTTGTCCGTTAGTCCCATGTTTATGGTCTTGGGTGTTTTGTGGATTTCCGGGTTGGCCTGTGTGTTTGTCAACAATGTAGCCTTCGCTGCTATGTTCGTCCACGTCGTCAGCGAGATGGCCAAGAGTGTCGGTATGGCTCCCGATCCCTTATTCTGGTCTTTGGCGTTGGGATCCTGCCTCGGAGGGAACGGCAGTTATCTTGGTGCTGCCGCTAACGCTGTTTTGGCGGACTTCGCTGGTCGAAGTGGGATCCCTATTTCTTTCGGAGCGTTTTTAGCCGTGGGGCTCAAAACGGTATTTCTCTCTCTTGTGGTGGTCAGCTGTTTTTTGTACTTGATCTATTGGGATCTTCCAGCCTTTTCGTGATCGGGAAAAAAACGGTTTCATGGATTGTAGAAGAAAGCTGTACAATCTTAAAAGGAGGGAATGTCATGAAAGTAGGCGACCTGATCGACAGAGATCTGTCCGCGTTGTCAGAGAGCTGTCCCGTCTCAGAGGCCATCGAGATCTTGTACCGCCACAAAGCCTCAGGTCTTCCCGTTTTGAGTGATACAGACGAGCTCGTGGGGTTTATCAGCGAAAAGGACATTATCAAAGCTGCTTTGCCTGGATATGCCCACATGCTGGAGGATTCGTCCTTCCTCCCGGACTACGGCCAGTTCAGTTCCCGGCTTCAGGCCATCTCGTCGGATCCTGTGAGCAAATACATGAAGACAGATGTGATCACTTTCAACGAGGATGATAGTGATTTTTACGTGGCTGACATGGTGATCAAGGACAACATTAAAATTGCTCCGGTCCTTCGGGACGGACGGCTCATCGGTGTTGTCAGCCGATCCCATCTTGTGCGCCATCTTCTTCTTCATCCAGAGGACGTGGACGAGGCGCTGAAACAAAAAAACTAAACCGGACAAAAGACGGCGACGAGGGGAGTTCTCCCTCGTCGCCGTTTTGATCTTCACGGGATTATTGTGCCGCTTTGTTTGAGAGGTACTCGTCGATGGCCTGAGCAGCTGTTTTTCCTGCCCCCATGGCCAGGATAACCGTGGCAGCTCCGGTGACGATGTCACCACCAGCGTAGACACCTTCTACAGAAGTGCCACCTCCCAGGGCTTCATCAGCCTCTATATATCCTCGCTTGGTTACCTTCAACTCCGGCCAGGCGTCCATGAGCACTCTGTTCGAGCTTTGTCCGATTGCTTCTATTACTGTGTCAGCCTCCATGACGAACTCACTTCCCTGAATCGGTTGAGGTCTCCGGCGTCCAGAGCTGTCGGGTTCTCCAAGTTCCATGCGGATAAACTTGACCTCGCAGACTTTGTTGTTCTCCTGAGAAAGGTACTCCAGGGGGGCTGTCAGGAAGTTAAATTGAACCCCCTCTTCTACAGCGTGATGATATTCCTCAATTCGAGCAGGAAGCTCATTCTCGGATCGTCTGTAGGCGACAGTAACCGACTCCGCACCAAGGCGAAGGGCTGATCGGGCAGCGTCCATGGCGACATTTCCCCCTCCGATAACGACGACGTGCCTGGACTTCTTGATGGGCGTGTCGTATTTGGGAAATTCGTAGCCGTGCATCAGGTTGATTCTGGTGAGGTACTCGCTTGCTGAGAAAATCCCGTTAAGATTCGTGCCGGGAACGCCGGAGAAATTGGGTGTACCAGCCCCGGTGGCGATATATATGGAATCGTATTCTTTAAGGAGCTCCTCAACCGGAAGAGTCCTTCCAACGAGAACGTTCATCTCAAAGGAGACGCCCATGTCCTTGATGTTTTCGATCTCCCTCTGGACGATGGACTTAGGAAGTCGGAACTCGGGGATCCCGTACATCAAAACGCCTCCTGGAGCGTGAAGGGCTTCGAAGACAGTGACCCCATATCCCCGTTTCCTTAGCTCACCGGCAACGGTGAGGCTCGAAGGGCCGGATCCAACGACGGCGACCTTCCCCTTGCCGTTGTACGGAATCTGGGGAATCTCCTGTTTCGCTTGGTCGGCTTTCCAGTCGGCGATGAAACGCTCCAACTTGCCGATGGCCACGGGCTCGCTCCCCTTGATTTTGCCCATGGTACATGGACCTTCGCACTGGTTTTCCTGAGGGCAGACCCGACCGCATACCGCAGGAAGGGCGGTGGATTGGGATAAAATTTCCCAGGCGGAATTGAAGTCTCTCTCCTTGATTTTTCCGATAAAGCCCGGGATATCGATGGACACGGGGCAGCCTTTTACACACGGTGCGTTTTTGCAGTTGAGGCAGCGAGATGCCTCTTGAACGGCTTCCTCCTCGGTATAGCCAAAACATACCTCTTTAAAGTTGCGGGCACGAATTTCTGGAGCCTGCTCCCCTATGGGCGTTCTCTGACGGCAAATAGCCATATCGATCAAGCCTCCCTTTGATCGAAAAGCTCCATGGAATGCTTTTCCTCATCTTTATACTGCTTCAGTCTTGCCATGAACTCGTCCCAGTCGACGGTCCATCCGTCGAACTCCGGTCCCTGGCAGCAGGCAAACTTCACCTCATCGTTTACGGTAACTCGGCAGCAACCGCACATCCCTGTGCCGTCGATCATGATGGGATTGAGGGAGACCCAACACGGGATTTTAAGTTCCCGAGCTTTTATGGATGAGAATTTCATCATGATGGATGGGCCAATCGCCCAAGAACAATCGATATGCTCCCCTCTCTCTGCAAGCATATCCATTGCGGTGGTGACCACGCCTTTGATCCCCTCGGAGCCATCGTCGGTAGTTATAATCAGCTCGTCTGAATATTTGCCACACTCATCTTTCATTATGACAAGGTCGGAGGTCCGTCCTCCCAAGATGGTGATGACCTTATTCCCCGCCAATTTGAGTGCCTTTAGTATGGGGTAGAGAGCGGCAATCCCGACTCCTCCGCCGATCATAAGAACCGTTCCGTATTTTTCTATCTCGCTGGGGGTTCCCAATGGTCCCAGTATATCGATAATAGACTCACCGACATCCAGACAGCTTAACTCACGCGTCGTTTTTCCGACGACCTGGAATATGATTCGAATTTTGCCGCCTTCAGGGTCATAATCGGCTACGGTTAAAGGGATACGCTCCCCGTGGTTGTTGGGACGCAGAACGCAGAATTGCCCTGGTTTTCCGTTCTTGGCGATGTTGGGAGCCTGAACCCATATGTCAAACTCGCCCTCCATAATACATTTTTTTTCGAGTATTTTAAACATTTTCCCCCTCCTACTAGATTGTATCCATTGACGTTACTTTGCTGACCACAGTATAAAGAAAACCCCTCTCCAATAGCATGCATTATACACTATCATGTCTATTTTTTCACGATGTTTGTATTTAATAGAGGTCTGTATTTTCAATACATTCTTTTTGTGTTTTTTAAAAGTGTGTTTGGAGTATTCCTCTGAGTTTCGCCCAAAATAGTTTGGGGTTGGGCTGAGGGCATAGTATAATGAATAAAAAACAAACATTTGATAAGGAGGGCTTGTCATGTTCAGCATGACCTTTTTTAACGGTAAAATTCCAAGTGTGGAAGATCGATTAAAGATAAAGGAGGCAGCCCACTGGATAGAGCAAGGGATGGAAGAGAGAAAGGAGGGGTTTGGTTGGCTTTGGCTGCCGAGCGAGGATCCTGCGGTTCTCTTAGAGGTGGCGCAGTGGCTTCGCTCTTTTAATGCGCTGGTCCAAGTCGGTATCGGTGGATCTTCTTTGGGAAACCTGATGCTTCACCAAGCCCTGCTTCCGCCGTATTACAACGAGCTATCCACGGAGCAGCGTGGGGCTCCTCGTTTTTACATGGCGGATAATCTGGACGAGGAGGAGAATCAGGCCATCTGGAACGCTCTGGATCTGGATCGATCAGGGTTTATCGTCGTGAGCAAATCCGGTCGAACATTGGAGACTATGGCGAATTTCCTTTTTTTCTGGGAGCGGCTGAAAGATCGGCTGGGTCCCAAGGCTGCCTCGAGGGTGGTCGTGATCACCGATCAGAAAGCAGGGCTCCTTCGGCAGTTTGTCTTGGAAACTGGGTGCCGCAGTCTCTCCCTCCCTAGGGATGTGGGGGGGCGTTACTCGGTTCTCTCGTCCGTCGGGCTCCTCTCCGCTGCGGCTTTGGGTATTGATGTGCGGGGACTGCTTATGGGAGCTTCAAAGGCTCACGATGCTCTTTTAGAGAAGAAAGACTTTGACGAAAACCCGGGGTGGTCGCTGGCGTGGAACCTCTATCGTCAGTTGGAGATGAAGCGTTCCACCACGGTGTTTATGCCCTACGGTGATCGAATGGAGCGGCTTGCCGAGTGGTTCTGTCAACTGTGGGCTGAGAGCTTGGGCAAAGAGGGAATGGGTTTTACTCCTCAGAGAGCTTTGGGAGCTGTGGATCAACACTCCCAGCTTCAACTCTATTCCCAGGGTCCTGACGACAAGTGTTACGTTGTTGTGGGGCTGGAGCCTCGAAAAAGTTCACCGCTGAAGATTGGCGATGAACTGTGCCTTCAGGAGTTGGCCTATATGGGTGACCTGTCCCAACAGGAACTCTTGAGCCACGAGCGACGAGCGGTGATGGCTGTTCTTGCCGGCGAGGGGAAGCCTGTCTTTTCGATTACCATGGAGAGATTAGACGCTCGTACCCTGGGTGGGCTGATCTTTTTCCTCGAATACGTGACGGCTCTGACTGGGCGGCTCATGAACGTTCAGCCCTTTGACCAGCCTGGTGTCGAGTTGGGAAAAAAATTTGCCAACGGATTAGCCGGTCGCAAGGAGGACCAGACATACGCTGAGATCGTGAGAGAGGTGGAGGAGCGAACCCTGACGACGAAGGTAGAGCTCTGAGGTTAAGGCTCCTCAAGCACCCATCGATCCTTCTCGTCTATGGACCGAAGGGCGTGAAGGATATTTTGCCGGATATCGGGAAAACGAGTCTGAAGCTCTGCCATGAGAGATTTGGTTCGGCTGCGCTCGGTTTTGAGGGAAAAGGGACATGTGTAGGGGAGCAGGGGAAGCTCCAAACGTCGAACCTCGTCGAGAATGGCTTTTTCCGTGAGATAGATCAGAGGACGAATCACCGTAACCCCTGAATTGCTCTGCCAAAGCTTAGGTTGAAAGGCCCGAAAGCGACCGGTCCGAAAAAGATTCATAAGGGCAGTCTCCACGGCATCGTCGAGACTGTGCCCCAGGGCTACGACGGCAGCGTCCATTTCCTTGATGGTACTGTTGAGGATTCCTCGTCTCATGTTGGCGCAGAAGCTGCAGGGAGATCGTTCATCTCGCAGGCTCATGATATCCTCTATGGGGTGGCGCACGACCCGATAAGGGATACCTAACCTCTCGCAGAAATTGGTCATGGGGGCTACGTTCCAACGTCCTCCAGTGACGTCCACCGTGCATGCTGAGAGCCGAAACGACACGGGACTCCATCTTTGAATGGATTTTAAGGCACTCAAGAGAAACACGCTGTCTTTTCCTCCCGAGAGACCGACCACTACATGATTTCCTTGAGAGATCATCCCAAAATCGTGAATGGCCTTTCCAATCTTTCCTCTGGTTTTTTTGCTCATAATGGGGATCATCGCATCTCTCCTTGTGACGATGTATTGTGTGCGCAGCAAATACTGAGTATCCGTAGTTTGCCAAAGGTACATATAACTAAAGGAGAAAGATCAGGGAAGCCGATCTTCCTCCTTGATTATTGAGCTTGTGACGGTCAGTTTTTATGACTATTAATACTGAGAACCGTTTGCCGCGTTCTGAGTCTTGTTCAGGGCAGCAAAAATATTGGCCATGGAGGCCATCTGGGCTTGCATCTTGGCCATGCGCCTCTCCATGGAGGAATATTGTTTGTACATGTTCAGTTGCTGGGTACTCAGGCGCGCCTCAAAATTCTTGATTCGTTTCTGGATCTGACTGACCTCGTTCTCCCAGGTGTTGATCTGGCTTTGGACGCTCCCCTTCTTTACGACCGCGCCTCCTATCTCGACCGTTTTGGTGCTTATGACGCCGTCGAGATATTCGTCTACTTTCTTGACTGCAGCGGCTACGGTTTTCTGAACCATCTTGGGGTCAGCGGTCATGGCCTCCATAAACTTTTTTGTGTCGAACTCCAGCTTTCCGCTCTTACCGAAGTCGACTTTCTCTGTTGTGATCCCAAGGGCACTCAGGTAGTCGAGTCCCGTCGTCTGGGTTTCGCCATTCTCCCCTTGTGTTTGTTCACTCATACGTTCTGAGAGGATTCTTCGGAGGTCCGACTTGGTTCGCCACAGGATAGGATCACCAGCCAGAAGCCCTTTTCGCCTCTTGAGGTCATCCTCCGGTTTAGCGATGACGTCCGCTCCACCAGGCTTTTCCGAGTAGTTGTACGTTTTTTCCTTGCCTCGGATATTTATATAGTCCATAAGCTCATTGTAGCCCTCGACGAAAGACTGAATGGACTCGACGGCTTTTTGAGCGTTCAGGTTGATTTCAAGGTCCACCTCACCGGGACCTTTCAAGTGAAGTTTAGCTCCGCCGATCAAATCCTCGATGTCGTTGGATGAGCGGGTTACGTCGATACCGTTCACCGTCAGCGAGGCGTCAACAGGTGCTGTATGGTGTATAACATCCTCTGTGAGGATACCCAATGAGTCCAGCAAGGAGTTTGCGTTGGTCGAGTAGTCAACTGAATACACCTGACCGTCCGCAGGTCTGGTGCCTCCCAACCAATGGACCGCAAGTTTTGAGCCGTCGTCGGGGTCAGTTACGATCTCGTAGTCGGTCCCTTGGACATACCCGGCGATGTTCACTGTGTTGAGATCAAGGTCAGTGCCGACCAACGTGTCGTAGTCGTCTCCGGCGTCTCTGGTGAGGGATTCGGACTGGCTGTCTCGAATTTCGTAGATACCGAAGGTATTGGCGTCGTACTCGTACTTGACGTTATATTGGCTCTCCTCGGCGGGGCGGTTGGTTGTGAGCCATCTGATGTTATAGCCACCTGTAACACTATCGGGCTCCACATCGAAGTCGATCCCCCTCAGGTAGGCTACTTCCTCCGTTGTTCCGTCGTCTTTTTTCTTGGTGACGGTGATGTCGCCTATAGAAACAGGGTCGATGGCGTTTGCTCCCAAAGTGTCGATGTCACCGGCACCGCGGGTCACATGTTCTGTAAACGTCTCCCCTCCAAGTCCTGGCTCCTTGCTCTCGATAACAAGCCTGTTATCGACCAGATAGGCATCGACACCGACGTTTGACTGGCGTATCTTTTCGGCTACGCTTCTCAGAGAGTCGCTCGAGGCGTATGTGATCTCTGTAGCCTTGGTTCCGCACCGGAGAAAAAATGAACCGGACTTGTCGAGTCCTACGCTGACGCTCTCCTGTCTGTCCGAGATGCGGCGTTCGGCTATAGCGAGGCTGTTCACTTTGATACGCCATTTGTCGATCTGGGCCGATGGGTCCAGCTCCACCTTCATGATACTTTCAGGGGGTTGAGATCCGCCGATGGTTATCAGTTCGGGAGTCTTTGCCGTAAAGGTCGATTTCAGCTTGAGAGGGTCGAGAGCCTTCTTTATGCCCTTTGTCCCAGCGGCGAACTCCTGATAGAGAAAGATCTTGTCGTTGAGAAGCTGTATTCGGTCAAACCAAGGTGTCTCCCTCTTTCGAGCCTGCTCCATCTGTTTATCTATGATGCCTCCCCAGTCGAGTCCTGAAGCCAGACCGGTCATCTGGGTTAACGGCATGTTATTGACTGGCATTGCGCCACCTCCTGCGGGCTGTCCCCGCTTGATGTCAAATGTTATATGTGTATCGGTTCTGAGTACCCCGTTCTTGAGAAGATCCACTATATCTAAACTCCATGCTACAATACCATAATGAGAGCCATTGTGGAAATATTGCACATCACATCTGCGAGATCACGGGCTTGTTGACATGTGATAAAGTGAGTATCTCTTTTGAGAGGTGTCTGTATGGACGTGTGTATTGACGGAGTCCCCTTTTTGATTCGTCACGGCGACAGCCTCCCCAGACAGGAGCAGCTTGATGTTGTTTTGGAGGAACTGGCTGCTCGAGGAGTAGTGCTGAAAGAGATCGTCGCCCATGGCGAGGCTATGGGCGACGAGGGATTCCTTTCTCTTCCTTGTGGTGTGTCCGTGAATTTTATCTCCGATTCCAAGGAGGCTCTCTGCCTCGAAGTCCTGGCCGAGGTTCAGGGGACTGCTGAGGAGTGTCATTGTCTGGCCGATCGGTGTTTGAAAGGTCAGGGGGCCATGGGTGACGAGATAGACTGGACCCGGCGGATGGAGTGGCTTGTTCGGGTTCTCTTCGAACTGGGAGAGGTCGACGACGATCATGGGTGGTCCGATCAGGTACAGGCTCTTGGAGATGCTCTGGCCCGATGGAGAGATGCACCTGTATCGTTACGAACCGATGGTCTTCGGATCGTTGTGGATGAGATGGACATTCTGATGGAGCGTCTGTCTCAAGGAGGAGCCTGAGGTGTCTCTTCGAAAGGGCCTGGCCCTTTTCTTTTTGTTCTCTTTCGGTGTGAGCAGCGCAATTTTGATCTTCAGTGTGGATGGGAACACCTGGACGACAATCCTTCATGCCCGTAAGGGGCCCTTAGGACTTGCTTTTCTGTTCGTGTTGTGTGCTTGGACCTGCGATGCTTTGCGTTTTTGTTCTCTGGCGAGGGCTATGGGCCAGATGATATCTTTCCTCAACGGGGTTATCCTGACCTGGCTTCACTATTTTGGCTGCGCGGTGACTCCCATGCAGGTGGGAGGAGGCCCGTTTCAGGTCTTTGTCCTGTATCAATCCGGGATCCCCATCGGACAGGGTATTGCCATTACGCTGGTCCGAACCCTGTTAACGACCTTTCTTCTTTCCGTTGTTGCTCCTGTGGCCTTTTTGATGCATCCTGATATTTTTAAGGGGCATCATATCATGGCCGGAGTGTTCGTATACGTCCTGCTCTTTTCCATAGTTATCTGGGTAGCGTTTGTCGCAAGCGTTCTTCGTCCTCATTGGGTCAAACGAGTGGGATCGGTAATCGTCCTGTGGCTTCGGCGGTTCAAAATTCTGGGAAGAAACCGTATCCTCTGTACGATCCGAAGAATTAACGCTGAAATTGACGGGTATGCTGTGAACATGCGTTTGCTCTTCTCTCATGGCATTTGGTGGCTTCTTCTGGCTTTTGTACTCTCGCTGGGACACCTGTTGTTTCTGTTCTCAGTCCTTCCGTGTCTGATTTGGTCGGTGGGACTTCCGGTTCACTATGTTGAGAGTCTGTTGGTTCAGGCAGTGCTTTTATTTGCCCTGTACTTTGTTCCTACTCCTGGTGCCAGCGGTGTGGCCGAGGGAGGCGGTGCTGCGCTCTTTGGTCTTCTGATGCCTTGGAGTATGGCTGGGGTGATGGCCGTGGCGTGGAGATTCTTCACTGAGTATTTGGCTATTCTTATGGGAGCCATCGTGGCCGTTCGGTTCATCGGGTGGGGAACTGCTGAAATGATCGTTCAGAGCCGCCAACGTGAATATCGGGAGATCGATAATATGGAG